>JAHDHJ010000102.1 GCA_020631375.1 Saprospiraceae bacterium
ATTTGGTGTCCTAATTCTTCCAACCATTCCAAACCAGTTCTTTTCGGCGAACCACCGGTAGCTACAATTACTTTATCAAATGTTCTGGAAAAATGTTCTTCCTTTATGAATTCCAATTTTAATTGTTCTCCTTTTTGTTTGATTTTTTTAATTCCTTTTCCCATTTCGATTTGTACGCCTAATTTATCTGTTTCCTTTCGGAGGCAATCTATAATACTTTGGGAATCTTGAGAGACGGGAAATACGCAATTGTCATCCTGAATGAGCAAAGGGACATTCCTTGACTCGAACCAGTCCATAGTGTGTTTTGTATTGAAAACCCGGAATGCTCTTTTTAATTTTTTTTCTCCTCTTGGATAGGCTTTGGATAATTCGCTGATAGCGGTACAGCCATTGGTAACATTGCATCTTCCTCCTCCGGAAATTTTTACTTTGGATAATAGTTTCCTTGATTTTTCAAAAATAACAACAATGGCATCCGGGTGATTTTCCTTGGCATGTATGGCAGCGAAAAAACCTGCCGCTCCTCCTCCTATGATAGCTACTTTCATATTGTTTGCAAGATAGGGAATTGATTATATATTATCCGACATTTTATATTTATAATCGTCAGGCGAGTTTATATAACTTTTGTCAAATGTTGTAGGAATTGATTTTAAATCATTCTCCAAATGGAATCCAATGGTTTGGATTTTTTAAATTCAAGGAAACGGTTGCAAATAAAATATAAGATAAGCAATCCCAAAATCCAGAATAAATACATGATTTCAATATCAGCACCTAAAGGAAATGCAATGGAAATAATGGCGTATAAATATAAATGTGCGATATAAAAAAACATGGCGGTCTGTCCGAAAACCAAAACGGGTTTCAGCCATTTGTGATGATTGATTTTTGAAAAAATAAATAGGATGATTAAATTAATGCCACAGGTTACAAGAATGAAATTCAGACTTGGAGGATATTTTATCAAAGTGAAAAAACTAATCCAATCGTCATAAGTATGAATCTGGAAATTGCAAACTTCTAAAAATCGCAACAGGGTAAAAATAGCTAAAAAAGAAAATCCGATCATTAGGGAAATATTATAGAATTTTTCTTTTTTCCGAGTTAATAATTCTGCCATAAACATTCCAAAAGTGGCTACGCCCAACCAAGGAATAATAGGATAAATTGTCATCGCTCCTGAGGACATTCCTGGTACGATAAGAAAATGTTCTATGGGATTGAATGCTTCCGTTGGAATGGAATTGGAAATATATAAACCAGAAGCTAAAAAACTCAAAACGGAAATCATTAAAAATTGCCAATGTTTTAATTTCCATAAAAAACCACCGATAATCATACACATTCCCAATCCGTATAAAACTGTGGTAGGAATGAGGAATCCTCCTGAATAATTTCCGGGCATCGCTCCTCCGGAATCTTGGACTTGACTGAAAGACATTCCTAATAACCAAGCAGGAAATTCAAGGAAAAGCATGAATAATAAAATTATTCCTCCCCGTTTTAAAAAATAAATATAAATGTCTTTATCTGACCATTTGGCTTCTTTTCTTTTCTTGGCGAATAAATAAATACTCATGCCCATTAAAAAGAAAAATCCCGGTGCGCATAAATGTGAAATGAACCGGGTGAACCACCAAGACAAATCCGGATAACCTTTAAAATCCACACCCCACATTTCTGAAAAATGGACTCTTCCTACCATGGCACTGGCGTGGTCAAGAGCCATGAAAATCATGATGAATCCTCGGAGGAGATCTATGGTGTCGGTTCTTTTCATTTGAATTAAATTATTTTTAGCGAATACCCTAAATTGATTCATCCATTTTTGGACTTGTTTTTTGAACATTTTGGGCATTATGGTAGCCATAAATTTAGCTATGAAACCATTTAGTTTAGTATAGTGAATTTCTGCATCAGAAACATTTGAATTTCATAATATTGTATTTTAATGAGAATTAAATATACTAAATTTATACCTTAATATTATTCCTCCTCAAATAATTCCTCCAATACACTTGCTTCCATTGCTAGGACAAACTCAAAAATGTTATGTTGTTCCTCTTCGTTTAATTGTTCGAATAAAAAATCTCCTTCGCTTATAATATTCCGTCCAATTTCCAAACCTCTGATTTCTTCTTGGGAATAAACCTTGGGACGTTTCTTCATTTTAGTAATTAAATGATCTACGATTTCCTTTATTTTTTTGACTAGTTTTCTATCATGTAAGGTTTCGAATAATGCTTCATTGTTTTTAGTGAATTCATTGATGTCTTGTAAGGATAATCCACGGATGAGTGTATTGATATCATTTGCATCATATGGTGCTTCCAATTTCATTTCAATGGCGTTCTGTACCAATTTGCTTTCAAATTGCGTAGCAGCCCGAAATGATTTTAATGCCTTGATTCCTGCCATCATTATTTTGGGAAGATGCCTTCCGAATTTAAAAATCAATGAGGCGGAATCTACAATTATACTCATTAATTTTTCGGGTTGTTTAATATAATTATCCAAACTATTGAAAGCACCTTCGAGTTCTTCTCTTTTTTCTGGATGAGGATATATATTATTCAAAAAATAATCTCTGAAAAGTGCCACCCGTTCTTTGTCGAAAGAATCGGGAATCTCATATGTGGAAGTGATATGCTCAAATTGGTAACGTGCTTCTATTACCTTTCTATATCCGAGTATGACTTCATTTAATATTTCTTTTTCTTGCATTTGCTTTATTAGTAATCTTCTAGTGGAATTATTGTCTTTAAGTAACTCGATAAAAATAATTCAATCTTGGTCTCAATTTCGGTTGCAACAAATTTCAAAATAAGCCATAAAAAATTAAATTTATTTAGTTTATACAATGTATTTAATATGGTTAAAAACCAAAGTGCATTATAAAAATATTTATATGTTGCGTTTTGGCCCAAAAACTTATTTTTAATTTGTTCATGCAACAACGCCCTTTCCTTTCAAAAAAACAACTTGCTAAAACATAGGAAGCTATTTAAGTTTGATTACAAACTTATGAAAATCTGTTATGCGGTTGTATGTGGTGAAAATATAAGTAAATTTTTAATATGCCAAATTAGAGAGACTTTGATATTGTTTTTGATTTTGTATATATGGGATACAGCGGTGGTTATTTTCTGTTTTTGAATTTTATTCCTTTGTTTTTGTAGTTTTATTATGTCACTTTTTTTTATTTTATGATACTGTTTATTAAAGGGGTTAGATTGTAAGTATAAGATAATCAATTAGTTGTAAATTATTAATAATAGATATGCTAATTTTGTAATAAATTTAACAAGAGGTATTGTATAATTTATTGAATAAAAAATAGTATATTTGATAAAGGTCTTTGTAAGACTTGACAATTTGATTTGAATAAAGAGTAGACACAAAAACTACCCAACTTTTAATATTAGTCTATTCCATTCTATTTATTTTATACTATTCTCAAAGCGCAAACTTTGGACTGGATTTCTATGCCTTATTTATAGGTTTTGGAATGTAACTTCATGTTTTCTCTTTGATTAGTATGATAATTCAAATTACGATTTATCCACAATATATATTTTTGTGAATGATAATTTTTAAATGTTTAACTAAATTAAATTTTTATGAAAAAGCTATTTTTTACATTATTACTAATTATTCCATTATTTGCTATTGGATTGTTTGCTCAATCAGAGACTCCTCCTAAGGGAAGTCAGTCAGATGAACTGATAAGAGAAAACAGTATCCAAGAAGAAAATACCAAGCCGGTCGCTGTTCTTAAATCAAAAGAAAAACGGCGTACAGATAATGAAAAAACTGTTCAGGAATTTCCAGGTAAATTCATCATTAATGATGAGGGGGAATTGGAAATAAAGCATCAAGTTCGAGCAGTAAACCCAGAAGTAGAATAAGTTTATTTATTTTATCATTAAATTACATACTAGGAGATTAGGAGAAAATAATAGAAAACCTAAAGGTTAAGTTTCAAAAACACTCACACATTAATTTGAAATTCCGTATTTGATTTGAAAAGGAATAGTCTAAAATTTCTATTTATTTCCTATGCCATAAAACGAATATTATGAAAAAATTATTTACAATATTATTAATAGGTCTATTTTATTTGGGTACAACAAGAGGACAAGGGAGTTCTTGTGCTACTGCAATAGATTTGGGTACAATAGGTTCTTCTTGCCCTACAAGTGGTATAGCCGCAATAAGTTCCACAGGAGACGCTAGACAAACGGCTAATTTCGGTACATGTGGTAATGCTGGTTTAGGTACATGGTACACCTTTACCAACGGTTCACTTCCATTGACTATGGATATTACCGGATCAATCGTTCCTACAAGCCAAACCACTAATCCTAGATTTCAAATTTATTCAGGATCATGTGCCAGCCTTTCTTCCGAGGGTACATGTCGTTCGACTAATGGAAATTATAATGGGCTTGTTACTAGTTTTTCAGCAGATGCGAATACCCAATATTGGATTTATATAGCACCTTCTAGAAATTCAGGTAGCACGGTAAGTATGACTATTAATTCATTCTCTACCACAAATTTTTCATCTACGACAGCTGCTGGTATTCCTTTGGGGAGTACAGCATTCGGTTGTCTTGCAGAATCGGATGGAACTGGTGCTTTTGCTACAAACGCCTGTGAAGTTGCATATAATTATGAATTGTGGTATGAAATTACTATTCCTAGTGGATCATGTACAGATGCCATAATTGATGTGGCCAATTATACTGGTACAGGAGATTTAGCTATTTCTATTTTGCATTATTGTAGTTCCAATACTACTTATTATACACAGGGCGAATCGTGTTCACCAGCTGCGGGAGGGATAGGCCAGGCTATTTCTTTAGCCAATTATAATTCTTCGAGTACAATTTCTCATTATGTAATTATATCATCTACAACCAATGATGGTACTTTCGATGTGACTTATACCAGTAGTTCAAATCCAATAAATACAGCTGATGGGTCTTCATGTTCTAGTCCCTATGTATTGACTTTAGGTGATGGGATAGGAGATACCGCAGGGGAAGCACATTCTACAAGTAATAAATGTGCAGGTGTAGGTTCAGAAGATGGAACATTGTCTACGTCTTGTTCTTCTGGTTCTGATTATGTAGGAACAACACCTAATTCATTTACAGCTAATTCTACTTGTAGCCCTACTTTAGAGAACACACAATATTTTAAATTCCAAGTACCAACATCAGATACATATAATGTTTTTATTGGAAATCAGAATTGTGCTTCCGGAGCAGGGATACAATTCTTATTAGCCACAGATGTAAATTGTGCCACGAGTCCAGCATCCTCTGGTACTGCTTTAGGATGCTCTAGTACATCGTCACTGGACAATCAGGAAATTAATGCAATTTCTTTAACAGCCGGAGTAGATTATTATATCATTACAGATGGTTTTGGTGGTGATGTTTGTGATTATGATATCATTATTACTTCAAAAATAACTTCCCCTTTGCCAGTAGAATTAATTAATTTTTCAGGTACAGATGAAAAAGATGTAAATGTTTTGGATTGGTCCACTGCTTCTGAAGAGAATAATAGTCATTTCGAAATCGAACGTTCAATGGATGGTTCTGAATTTAAATTATTGGATGTCATAGAGGGAAATGGTACGACAATGGAAACCAATAATTACACATATTATGATAAGAATCCAGAATTGAATTCTTATTATAGATTAAAGCAAATAGATTTTGACGGTTCATTTTCTTACTCTAAAATCATTAATATAAAAAGGATAGGAGAAGATGTCATTGTCAATGATATTAGACCATCTCCGACTAGAGGGAATGCTGCTATTAGACTGATTTCTTATATTGATACAGAAATAGAAGTACGTATTATAGATATTGCAGGAAGGATTATGTCAATACAAAATGTTATGATTGAAAAAGGAAGCAACGAGGTTTTTCTTGATCTTTCTGCCTACTCAAATGGAATGTATTTTGTTTCCTTGAACTCTGGAAATGTCAATGCAATAAAACGTATAATAAAAAGATAAAAAATACCCTATAAATTTTCATTTTTTATTTCCCTTCTCATTTATATTTTGAGAGGGGAAATTTTATTTTCCCCTCTCAATTTTCAAAGATATTCCCTTATCCTACTCTACCCGATGGTTTTTAAAATAACTGCCGTTTCAGGTGTTTGTTCACCTGAAACACTCCGTCCGAACAGTATTTCAAGGTGGACAAACACCACGCCTTGGCGTGGCGAGTTGGGTAAAACATCGGGTAGAGTACCCTTATCCTTTTAATCTTCCGATTAATTCCTCCAATTGTCGGATTTTTTCCTCCGCATCTGCCTGCTTCTTTTTTTCATTATTGACAACGGCTTCCGGAGCACCTTTTACGAAACCGGGATTGCCCAATTTCTTATTGATGATATTTAAAAACCCTGTTTGGTATTTTAAATCCGCTTCCGCTTTTTCCAATTCCGCAGCGACATCAATTTCCTTCTCTATAATTAGGAAATATTTATCGGTGCCAGAAATAAATGCAACACCATTTTCAGGAGTATCATTCGTGAAATTAATATCCGCCAAAACACCTGAATTCATTAAAGTTTCCTTTATTCCTTTTTTGGATAAAAGTGTTTGAACTGTTTTGGAATCCTGTACGAACAAATGTAAAGGTTCGTGTTTTTTCAAACCGTTCTTCGTTCTGAGTTCCCTTATTTTAGAAACAATATCTTTTACGGAATCAAAGGCGGAAATTAAACCTTTATCATAAGTTTTTACTTTAGGATAAGTGCTGATTACACAATCGTCTCCATCTTCTCTTTCTTTTAAATATTGCCAAATCTCTTCCGTGATAAATGGCATGAATGGATGCAGAACCGTCATGATCCTTTCAAAGAAATTAATAGTTCTGTCATATGATTTTCTATCAATACCTTTTTCATAAGGAGGCTTGACCATTTCCAAATACCAAGAACAAAAATCACCCCAAATGAAATTATATAAATTATTCAAGCCCTCACTCAAACGGTATTGGGAATAACTTTTTTCCAATTTTTCCAATTCGGCATTGAATAAATTTTCAAACCATTCCGCAGCCAAATCATTGGCATTTCCGATTTCAGTAGAAATAGGTTCTTCCACGATTTCCCAACTTTTTACCAAACGCATGGCGTTCCATAATTTATTGGAGAAATTCAGCCCTTGGTTACATTTATCACTTTCGTTCTTAACCTCTAGTTTTACTTTTCCATCTTTAGCTTTCCTTCGGAAATTAGGATCACGCATTTTGGTTTCTATCGTATCATCTTTCGGAGGAGCATCGAAAATAATATCATTTCCGGCAGCTGCGGAAGATAGCATTCCATAGCGAACACCGTCAGCACCATATTTTTCTAATAAGACCAATGCACTTGGAGAATTCCCCAAGGATTTACTCATTTTCAATCCGAACTTATCCCGAACCATACCGGTAAAGTATGCACCTTTAAATGGGTATTTGGGTTTTACGCCCTCACCCAATAATTCTTCCGACCATTCGTAACCTGCCATGATCATTCTAGCTACCCAAAAGAACATGATATCCCAACCCGTTACCAAGACATTGGTAGGGTAGTAGTACTTCAGTTCTTCTTGGTTTTCAAAACCATCAAAAACAGAAATTGGCCATAACCAAGAAGAGAACCAAGTATCCAAGGCATCCTCATCTTGTTTTAAATCGTTTACACTTAATGTCGCATCACCGGTTTTTTCTTTGGCTTGATCCAATGCTTCCTCTACTGTCTCGGCAACGAAAAGCTCCTCTCCATAATACCAAGCCGGAATACGATGCCCCCACCACAATTGACGGCTGATACACCAATCCCGAATATTATCCTCTTGCAACCATGAATTATACATGTTAAAAAAATGAGAGGGATAAAAATCGACATCACCATCTTTTACTGCATTCAAAGATGTCTTTGCAAATTCATCCATCTTTACCCACCATTGTAACATCAGCCGTGGCTCAACAATGGCTTTGGATCTTTCCGAGCGACCTACCTTATTCGTATAATCCTCAACTTTAACCAGATTCCCCCTTTTCTCTAATTCCTTAACGATAAGTTTCCTAGTGACAAAGCGATCTTCCCCAACGAAAAATTGGGCTTCTTCACTCATCGTACCATCAGCATTAATCGTATTGATACTTTCCAATCCATGCCGTTTTCCGATTTCGTAATCGTTCGCATCATGGGCAGGAGTGACTTTCAGGCAACCCGTTCCGAATTCCATTTCAACATACCTATCGAAAATAATAGGTACTGGACGATCAACCATCGGAACGATGGCTTTCTTTCCTTTCAAATGGGCATATCTTTCATCTTTAGGATGAACAGCAATACCCGTATCCCCCAGAATAGTTTCCGGACGTGTCGTGGCAATAGTTACCCATTCATCTTCTGTTCCCTCTATTTTATAACGGACATGATACAATTTGGAAGCTTCTTCGCTGAAGACAACTTCTTCATTGGATAATACGGTCTGAACTTCCGGATCCCAATTACAAATCCTCAGTCCTCTATAAATCCTTCCTTTTTTATATAAATCAACGAAAACTTTGGCGACAGCCTTGGAAAGACTTTCGTCCATTGTAAACTTGGTTCTTTCCCAATCACAAGAAGCACCCAGTTTTTTTAATTGATCCAATATGATACCGCCATACTCATCCGTCCATTCCCAAGCGTGTTTTAGAAATTCTTCCCTCGTCAAATCGGATTTTCTAATGCCCTTTTCTTTTTTTAGCTTCGCAATGACTTTGTTTTCCGTAGCAATGGAAGCGTGATCCGTTCCCGGAACCCAACAAGCATTTTTTCCCTCCAATCTCGCCTTACGGATTAGAACATCCTGAATTGTATTGTTCAGCATATGTCCCATGTGCAGTACACCCGTTACGTTCGGAGGAGGAATGACGATAGTGTAAGGTTCTCTTTCATCAGGAACCGAACGGAAATAATTTTTTTCCATCCAATGTTTATACCATTTGTCTTCTGTTTCTGAGGGCTTATACCGAATTGGGATTTGCATTGTATTATCCTTATTTGAATGATTAAAGTCTTTTAGGTTTCACTAATAGAACCCAAAAATAGAAATAGCAGGGAACATTCCTATTCCCTGCTATCATAAACAACTTAAAAATTACTTAGAAAGTTTCTCTAAGATGTCAGATGGTAAAATTTTATCCAACATAGGTTTTACTTGTTCTCCTGCTTGGAGGAAATACATCTTCTTAGTAGAAGTGTCATTGACAATATAAACATCCTCGTCCAAAGCTATTTCTACTCCATCTTCTACTTTTGTCAATTTAGAGGCATCTCCAGTTTGCTGTTTGATTTGATTGAACATAAGGTCTACCATATTGGCGTCCGCTATTTGAACTTTTTGGGTTCCGGTTAGTTTTGCTTTTGCGAATTGTTCGGTTCCCTTTGTTACATAATCAGTGATATTTGATAATTTCGGATTTTTCATCAACATTTTGATGCCCATCATGTCAAATTGGGAATACATTTGCTCAATGTTAGCTCTAGGAGTTAAGTCGAATAATTTTGGATAAGTCATATCCAAGGCAGCTTTCCAATCACCTGAATTTGTAGCAGCAATCATACTGTTGAATGCCTTGTTGATTAATTCACTCGAATTATTAGGTTTACTGGCAGATGAAGCACTGTCTCCTGTGGTTTTAGGAGAACAAGCAGCTACTGAAATTGCCATAATTGCTATAAAGAATAAATTTTTCATGATAAAATGTTAACGTTTTATAAAAATGTGGTACAAAAATAGTTTTTACACACCAAAACAAGGATGTTTTACATCTATGTTTTTGAAAGTATGTGGATAAAGATAGATTGAAGTGGCGGGCTAAGGGAAATTATTAGATAAAAGGAGTCCAATTCCAGTTATAATGGATGAAATTAACTACATTAATTATTATTCTTGGAAGAATGACCTCATAATAAGCAGGAGACATTTTGTTCAAAACGAGAAAAAATAAATATCTTGCACATTCCATGACGGAAGAAGAATTGATAAAAAGGTGCAGAAAAGGGGACAGGGCAGCTCAAAAGCTGATGTTCGATAAATACTCGGCAAAGATGTTTGGGGTCTGTATGCGCTATGTCAAAAACCAAGAGGATGCGGAAGATGTTTTGGTAGAGGGATTATTCAAGGCAATGACCAAGTTGGATATGTATAACCATAAGGGAAGTTTTGAGGGCTGGGTCAGAAGAATATTGGTCAATGAATGTCTAATGCATTTAAGAAAAAGGCACAATTTCAAACTTACGGTTGAAGTCAGTAATATTGATATACAAACAAAGGCGAGTATAGAGGATGATTTGGCGGCTCAGGATATTTTGGACTTGTTGGATTTGTTACCAACGGGTTATAGGACAGTCTTTAATATGTATGTACTTGAAGGATATAAACACAAGGACATCGCAGAAGAATTGGGAATTTCCATTAATACATCCAAATCCCAATTGTTATTGGCAAGGAGGAGATTGCAATCCTTGATTAAGGAAAATCAGTTGCCGGATGTCGGATGATATTATAAAGATTAAACAAATAAACATATGAAAATATTGATTACCATAATTTTTCCTTTTTTATTAGGACTTGTAGATATGGATTTTGATAGGCTTGAACCCCTATTGGATAAAGAAGATGGACATCCTGAATGGGTACAGGAAATCATGGATAGAAAACCAACGATGACCAAAATCATCAGATGTGTCCATGATGATGAATTCGTTTGGAAAGTGAATTCCTGTGTGACTTGTAATGATATGATTACCTATGTTTATGATAAGGATAAGAATGTAGTTTGTGAGTTCGGAGGAGTGTTGAGAGAAAATACTTGTAAGGACAATGAAATAATTTTGGAAAGTTGCAAGGTGATTTATAAGCCCAGTTTTTCATTTAGATAGACAGAAAACGATATTATTACTACAAAACAACTATGATACTTTAACTGCTGGAATATAATGGAAGAAAAGGATAAGATATACGAACTGTTCAGACGGAATGAGCATAAGCTCAGTCGGAAACCATCCCAAAGAGCTTGGGAAAGGTTGGATTCCCGCTTGGATAGACATCAACAAAACCGACACAGAGGAGGTACGAATTCTGGCTGGTTGAAATATAGTGGAATGGTGGCGGCGGTACTGATTATGGTTTTCACTGCTTCTGTTCTGACTATTAATACACAAATGGGAGAAAAGGCCCAATTCGCTTCCGCTGATGAGGAAATGATGGCGGGAGAGTTACAGGATTTGCCAAGTATGGGAGAAAAGAGTTCTTTTTTGAAAATCGTACAATACCAAAAAGAATATCAGAATCATTTTGCAAGGAAAGTTACTGAGGGAGAAGTCAATTGGGTTTTGAAACCTCGGGAAGAAAATACTACAACAATATATAAAGGCGAAGCTATCGCTTCCAATGACATTATTGAAAAAGATGAAATTATTGAAGGAATAGGGAATGAAAAATTAAGGAAAAATGAATCGAATAGCCTTGTTTCTACCGGAGCTATCACCAGTAATGGGATAGATGGGCATTTTGGAAATGATGAAATATTATTGGAGGACAAACAACAAGTAATGTCGAATATGACTTCGGTCAAAATTCAGGAAGATATTGCTGTTAGGCAAGAAATAGATGCTATGTCTAAGGAAGATGTATTCATGTTCAATGTAAAAACAAAAGATAAGGAATCAGCTCAAAAGGAGAGTGCGGATATTGCCATAGCTGAAGAAAATATTTTTAAAGACCAAAAAGTGGCGGCTTCCAAACCAACGCCAATGCCCGCATCTCCTGTTATGCCTACGGCTACGAGTACGGGAAATGGAGCTTATGTGCAAGAAATGGAAAGTACAACAACCAAAGAAAGTAGCAGCGAAGCAGCAGCAGATAAGGAAGTAGAATATGAATTGAATGCTGAGGAAGGATTCAGTATGATGGACGAAGTTGCTGAAAATGAGGGAGAGGGAAATTCTATGTCCATTTTTAACTGGTTGCTTGGTGAATGGAAAGAAAACACAAGCAATGGAGAATCCAAAGAGGAATGGGTGAAAATAGATGATTCTACTCTAGTTGGTCAAGGCTCCTTGGTGACGAATGGAGTGACGATTTTTTCAGAAAAAATGGAAATCCGGAAAATTGGTGATGACTTTTATATGTTTATAACATTAGATAATTCTAATAAGAAGACTAAGTATGAATTAGTTTCGCATAATAACAGAATGCTGTTATTTGAAAATAAAAAAGTTGATTTTCCGAACCAATTGGTCTTGTACAAGAATTCAAAGAATAATTTTACTACAACATTGCAAAATAGCCTAGATAGCAATAACGCTCCCGGAGTAGGAAATTATCTACAGCAGAGGAATCAGTTGGTCAATCAGAAGATTTCGAGGAATTTGAAGAGAGTGAAATAAGGAAGTTGATTTTCTAATAAAATAAGAAACCGCAAACGCAATTATTGTGTTTGCGGTTTCTTATTTATACATTTATGTGAACAAATAAGCCATTCAGCCAGTTTTGTATTGGATGACTCAAATATAGGATATGTATCGGATTACAGTATATAGGAAAGCCCACTTCAATGCCGCCCATAGATTGCATAACCCCAAATGGGATGATAAGAAAAACAAGGAAGTTTTTGGACTTTGTAATAATCCGAATTTTCATGGGCATAATTATGAATTGGAAATTTCAGTTACAGGGGAGGTGGACCAAGATACAGGCTACCTCATAGATTTGAAGATTCTGAAAACAATCATAAAAGAGCAAATAGAAGATCGCTTCGATCACAAGAACCTAAATGTGGAAGTGGAAGAATTCAAGGAGTTGAACCCTACTGCAGAAAATATTTGTTATGTCATCTGGAATATTCTTACAGAGCATTTGGATAAGAAATATGATATTGGAGTCAGACTCTATGAAACGCCTCGTAATTTTGTAGAATATCCAGCGATAAGATAAGCAATCACATTGAATGGATTCAAATTCAAATAAAAAAGCCTAGCAAGAATTCTTGCTAGGCTTTAGTGCTATTCGACCTTGAGTTTATGCAGTCAAGTCAAATTTATTATCTTTTGCTTATCCTTTTAGTAATAAGGATGTCATTGTTTCTATCAATCATTCTAACGAGATAAATACCTCTTGCCAAATCTGAAATGTCATGCAAGGTTCCTTCAGCCAAATCGTGGAAAGATTTTACTTTTCTTCCTATGACATTGAATATTTCCAATCTCTCAATATCATAAGAATTGGATAATTTAATGTAGTTTGAAGCAGGATTAGGGTATATTTTGATATTTTCAAGAGCCAAATCATCAGTGTTGCTAGTCATAACACCGTTCATGACAAAATTAGCATCTACTTTGTTGTTAGGGTCATCAATTTCAAAAATTCTTAGACCCATATTTCCTTGTTCTTGAGTTGAGGCACGGAAAGTTACTTTGATTGGAACTGTAGCTCCGGCAGCGATAGGGAAATCAGCAGTTTCCACTCCGGGAGGATAGCACTGTTCTGTATCACATACAAAGTTTATCCAGCCATTAGGAACATTTGGAGTACTTGTCCATCTTAAATTTAGATCGGAATCAGACGCGTTAGTGAGATAAGTAGTGAATTCAACATCCTGACCTATTTCGATATCTTCTGTAAATGATGTTTGGGATAAAGTCAATTGTCCCCACATTATTTGGGTAGAAAGAAGTATGGAAATTATAAAAAGTAGAGCTTTTTGCATAATCATAATATTTATAAAAGACGCTTAATTCTAATTAGGTTATAATATTATAACTTTTTTTACGATATTAAAAATTATTGGCAAATAAAATTGCGAATATATACGATATTCAGCAATAATCTATCCAGTTTTTACGATACGGCTTGAAATTAGAAAATGAGTAGGACAAAATTTTCTTTTTGCAAATAGTAAGACGTATCAAAGTTTTTACTAATAATCATTTGTTATTATAATAGTTATTAATTATAATTACACTGAAATTTAAGGGCTAACAAGTTTTTATTTCAATTTATGTATGATAAGCCATTGAATATAATGGTATTTATTAAAATCTAATCTTATAATATTTTTAATCGAACCTTTTTATTATGAAAAATTATTTACTTAGTATTTTGGCTATTTGTTTAGCCTTTTCGCTACAAGCGCAAACAACGATTTATTCTAATGATTTCACCAATGGTT
>JAHDHJ010000103.1 GCA_020631375.1 Saprospiraceae bacterium
AAGAGGGCGATATGCAAATCCGTGGTTTCAAATTGCGTTTACCCCTAGAAATAGAATTTGTATTTACGGCCAATCCCGAAGATTATACCAATCGGGGAAGCATTATCACGCCATTGAAAGACAGAATAGAAAGCCAAATATTGACACATTATCCAAAATCATTGGAAATAGGAAAAGCCATTACTAGGCAGGAAGCGACATTGGCGGAAGCACAAAAGAAAAACATCCATGTACCCGAAATTTTAGAAAATATTTTGGAAAGGATAGCTTTTGCTGCCAGAGATAGTGAATTTATAGATGAGAAAAGCGGAGTTTCTGCCCGCTTGACCATAGCCGGATATGAAAATCTCGTGAGTACGGCTGAACGCCGAATGATTGTAAATGGAGAGAAAAAAACCACTAGCCGAATAACGGATTTCTGGGGCGTCATTCCGGCAATTACCGGAAAAATAGAATTGGTTTATGAAGGAGAGCAAGAAGGTCCTTATTCCGTAGCACTAAGCTTGTTAGGCGAAGCCATTCTGGATGAATTCAATGAATATTTCCCCGACCCCGAAAAACTTATTCGTGAAGGAGAATATGATCCCTATTTAGGAATCAGGACTTGGTTCTCGAAAGGAAATCATTTGGAATTTTTCAATGATGAAAACAATAAGGATTGGAAGCATACGATGGGAAAAATCCCCGGTTTGCAAAGACTGATTAGCGAAAATGTAAAAGACATCAAAAAGGATGAAATCCATAATTATATGGAATTGGTGCTTTTCGGTCTGGCAGAGCATAATGTACTGAATTGGGATATTGTAAATAAGAAATTTGAATTCAGGGATTTGTTATCCGATATGTTAGGGGATTATGATTAGCCTAAATTGCGTAAAACGCAACTGTTCAATAGACGATAGTTCATGGACCATAGTTTTAAGGGACTAGTCCCTAAACTAAAAAAGAGTATTCCCCTTTTCTATCTCCAGATATTGATTATGAACGATTCTACCCTTACTTTGCAAAACCTTATAAAGAATAGGATTAATGAATAGCGAACAATTTTTATGATTTGGTTCTTTAGACAAATAGTGGAGAAAGCCATTTTGACTGTGCTAAGGCTTCATTACTTTATCATAACCTTAGCCAAACGCTTATTGCGTTTGGCTGTCCATTTCATTATCCCTTTTCAAGTTAAGAATGAAACCATAGAGAAGCAGAAAAACAAACCCAAAAAGGTAGCCACCCTTATTGGATTGTGGTTTATCGAATTGTTTTTATGCCTTTTGGACGTGCTTGCTATTGGTGAAATCTATGGGATATTGGCAGATTGGCTGAAATTCAATTCCAGGCGGCTCCACCAATGGGAAATTGATTTGGCAAAAACAATTTATGGTGATTCCATCCGATATAATCTGATAACCATAGATGAAAAGGCTTTCATTGGAATGAAATGGCCGGCTATTGCAAAGGCATATGTGAGTTTCCATACCGTAAATACCTTTGGCACAATGAAAAACGGGGTTTTCATTCATGAAATGATTCATATTTGGCAATACCAAAAATTCGGTTCGCCCTATTTGCTAAAAGCATTAATGGCACAAAATTCATACATGAAATATGATTATGGTGGCATTGCTTCACTGAAATATGCCATCAGCAAAAAACTTGCATTCACTTCATTCAATTTTGAGCAACAAGGGGACTTGGTACAAGACTATTATTTGATCAAAAACGGCTATCCCTCACAATGGGGGCATGGTAAAAAAGAAGACTTACATTATTATGAACATTTTATAGAGCAATTGAAAAATTGAGCAATACAAATTCAATTTTTAAAATTATCAATAATAATATCGTTTTTCTGCTAGGCTAATGTACCTTTGTATCCCGTGGTGCAATATTTTCAGAAGCAAGTTCCACAACAGCTTCTAAGGTTTTCAAAAAATCAAAATGACCAAATATATCTTCGTCACGGGAGGAGTGACTTCATCATTAGGAAAAGGAATAATATCAGCTTCATTAGCCAAACTTCTGCAATCCAGGGGCTTTTCCGTTACCATTCAGAAATTTGATCCATATATCAATGTTGATCCGGGAACACTCAACCCCTATGAACATGGAGAATGCTATGTAACGGATGACGGAGCAGAAACCGATTTGGATTTGGGATATTATGAGCGGTTTTTGAACAAGCCTGTTAGCCAAGCGAATAACGTAACCACAGGCAGAATCTACCAAACCGTAATCCAAAACGAACGGAAAGGAGAATATTTGGGAAAAACGGTCCAAGTCATTCCACATATCACCGATGAAATCAAACGGCGGATGATGCTTTTGGGACAAAGTGATGAACATGATATTGTGATAACAGAATTAGGGGGAACAGTTGGAGATATAGAATCTTTGCCTTATTTGGAAGCGGTGAGACAAATGCGTTGGGATTTGGGAAATGATAATTGTTTGGTAATCCACCTTACCTTACTCCCTTACTTGGAAGCAGCCAAGGAACTGAAAACAAAACCTACCCAACACTCTGTCAAAGAATTACAAAATGCAGGAATCCAACCCGACATTTTAGTTTGCAGAACCGACCATGATATTAGTAATGCAATAAGAAGAAAAATAGCTTTATTCTGCAATGTTGAAATATCATCTGTTATTGAAGCAATAACGGCTGATACGGTTTATGCCGTACCGCTTTTGATGCTTAGGGAAAACTTGGATAGGGTAGTCATTAATAAACTGAAGCTAAGAGAAAGGAAGGAACCAGACCTAAAGAAATGGAAAGAATTCCTTGGACGCCTAAAAAATCCTACCCATGAGATCAATGTTGGATTAATCGGAAAATATATCGAACTAAAAGACGCATACAAATCTATCTACGAATCATTCCTTTTAGCCGGAGCAGAAAAAGAATGCGAGGTAAACGTAATTCCCATCCAATCCGAAAATATTTATGATGACAATATAAAAGACAAGTTCTCAGATTTAGACGGTATTCTGGTCGCTCCCGGTTTTGGGGAGAGAGGTTTCGAGGGAAAGGTTATTGCTGCAAGATATGCAAGGGAAAACAAAATGCCATTTTTTGGAATTTGCTTGGGAATGCAAACCGCCGTCGTAGAATTTTCTAGGAATGTTTTGGGCTTGGAGAATGCAAACAGTACGGAAATGAACCCCAATACACCTTATAAGGTTATTGATCTGATGGAAGAACAGAAGCAAATTGAAAACATGGGTGGAACCATGCGCCTGGGAACCTATCCATGCGAAATAAAAAAGAACAGCAAGGTCCATGCAGCTTATGGAGAATCAAAAGTAAATGAACGCCATCGCCATCGTTATGAAATGAATAACGATTTTAAGAAAGACTTGGAAAAAGCCGGAATGCACTGTGTAGGAATCAATCCCAGTACAAATTTGGTGGAAATGATAGAACTAAAGGATCACCCTTGGTTCATTGCCTCGCAATTCCATCCTGAATATAAAAGTACGGTAGAAGAGCCACATCCGCTTTTTGTTTCTTTTATAGAAGCCTGTATGAAGAATAAATCCATTGATTGATAAGTAATTCGACAAAATAATCCAATAGTAGTGCTATCATAAGATTATGGTAAGCAATAATTTATCTAAAAAACTCTATATCTAAATATCTAGTCATCTACTTAAATGTAAGGGCAGGGTTCTCTAAATCTAAAAATCTAGACATCTTTATCATATGTCAAAGAAAAAGAAAAAATACTACGTAGTTTGGGTCGGTTCCAAAACCGGTGTTTTTGAAACATGGGCGGAATGTCTATTATATACCAAAGGGTTTCCCAATGCAAAATATAAATCGTTTCCTAGCAGATATGAAGCGGAAGATGCATTTATGGGAGTGGCTCATATTCCCTCTGCAAAAAAATCACATAGTGATGTTGTTCCGGATAGTGGTCCAAGGAATTTCCATCGTTTTCCCGAAATAATATTGGATAGTATTTCAGTGGATGCTGCTTGTAGCGGCAATCCGGGAAAAATGGAGTATAGGGGAGTAATAACTGAGACTGCCGAGGAAATATTCCGAATGGGACCATTCGAAGGTGGAACCAATAATATAGGAGAGTTTTTAGCATTGGTTCACGGAATAGCATTGATGAAGAAAGAAGGAAAAGATGACAAAGTGATTTATTCTGATTCCAAAATCGCAATGGGTTGGATAAGGAAAAAGAAATGCAATACCAAGGCAGTAAGAACTGCCCAAAACGAGCCCATGTTCAAACTAATAGCAAGGGGCGAAAAATGGCTAAAGGAAAATACGTTTACCAACCCATTGATTAAATGGGAAACTAAATTATGGGGAGAAATCCCTGCGGACTTTGGCAGGAAGTAAAAATTGCCCGATAAGTGGATATTATTAAAAATTATCCTGTTTAAAATATTGTATTAATTGAAAAAGGTGTTTCTTTGCCTTTCTAATCAAAAGGTATTAGTGCCTGATAAGCCATGTTGAGCAGACGAAATATCCGCATAAAAGTAATGCATCTCTTATATTCCAAAAGGCAGGATGAAGCCTTGGGATATAATGATATGAAGAAACGTTACTCCCAGAGCATAGAGAAATCTTATGATCTCTATCTTTTTAGTATTTTACAACTAATGAAAACAGCTAGGTTTTCATTGGTTGACGCATCCAAACGCTCAGCCAAACACCTTCCTTCAGAAGCTGATAAGAATTTTACACCCAAATTGTTTGAAAATGGGCTGATGGCTCAATTATCCGAGAACGATTCTTTTAGCAAGCTATTGAAGAAAAGGAAAATAGAACCACAGATAGATAATGATATGTCAAGGTTGTTCTATACAGAGTTCAGTAAAACGGAAGAATATCAGAACTATATCAATAACGAAACAGGGACAGCTGATCACAGGGCCATACTTTTGGATTTATTCCGTTTTTGCTTGGCAAATGAAACCTACGACGATTACATAGACGATAAATTCGACAATTGGATTCATGATAAATCATTGATAGTCGGTAGCGTAAAGAAAACATTGAAGGCGTTGCCAGAAATAGATACTGATTTCTACAAGGAATATTATCCCACCGATGAGACTACTAAGGATTTTGGTGAAGAATTGTTACACAAATCTAATTTTTTTGACAAAGAATTACTATCTATCATTGAACCTGCCCTCAAAAATTGGGAATCAGATAGGGTAGCCATTATAGATTTGATCCTCTTGAAGCTAGCGCTTTGTGAAATGCTATATTTTCCCACAATACCAACTAAGGTAACCATTAACGAGTTTGTTGATATTTCAAAAATCTATAGTACACCCAAAAGCAAGGATTTTATCAATGGAATCTTGGATAGACTGATGAAAAAACTGATCAGTGAAGGCAAGATAAGTAAGGAAGGGCGTGGTCTTATTGAATAACATTCTATATCGCACCCTAAAATCTCCAATATTTTAATCTTAAATTTTACCGCAAAATTTAAGATTAAATCCCATTCGTTTTGTTAATGGATATTGGTAAACCATACATAATTTAATAAAAACAAATGCTTTAGGTTAAAATTTATATAATTTAATATGTATTTGTAATACATTTATCCATTATTAATAATTTTGCATTTCTCTAATATGAATAATAGAGAGTTAATATTTTTCACAAAATAAAATTCGTAATGAAAAATCGGCTACTAATTTTAATCCTAACCCTAACATTAATGACCCAAATGGGTTTTTCCCAATTTGAGGGAGACCATCTAATTAATTTCCGCTTTTTAGGCATTGATAATACTACGCCTTATGCAAAGGTCACAGAAGCAGGAGATTATAAATTCAAATTCCAGAAACCCGGAGATGCTTTTGATGAAATGAGACAAGGAGTAGAAATATCCTATTATCATGGAATCAAAGATTATTTGGCAGTAGGAATTCCTATAAGAATGGGAACATTTGGTTATTCCCAAGGGCTTAACAGTAGTCCATCGAAAAGGAATGAATTTTTTGGCTCTGCAGATTTGCGTGCTAAATTATCTCTATTATTGAAAAAGAAGCAATTTGTTATTCCTTACTTCTCTACAGGGGTCGGAGGTATGTATATTAATGAAGGAGTTGATGTGCAATTTCCTTTTGAACTAGGTCTTAATTTCAGAGTGGCTAATAATGTTTACCTTACTGCTGCCACAGAATACAGAATGTCATTGGATGAAATGAAAGACTCGGAAGTTTATTCCTTTACCAACCATATGGTACATTCCATAGGTATTGGAATACAATTGGGAGATGCGGAAGAAACACCTCCACCACCTCCTCCGGTAATTGAGGAAGAAGAACCATCGGATACAGATGGTGATGGGATTGTTGACACTGAAGATGATTGTCCGGAAGAAGCTGGTTTGGCTAAATTCAGCGGTTGTCCGGATACAGATGGTGATGATATAGTTGATTCAGAAGATGAATGCCCTGAAGTAGCAGGTATAGCTGCCTTTAATGGTTGTCCTGATTCTGATAATGATGGAGTGGCTGATAATGTGGACGAATGTCCTACAGAAGCCGGACCGTCTTCAAATAATGGATGCCCGGTTCCTGAAGTTAAGGATAAGGATAATGATGGAGTAGAAGATGATAAGGATGCTTGCCCCGACACACCGGGTATGGCAGCATTCGGAGGCTGCCCTGATACGGATGGTGATGGAGTAGCAGATAAGAATGATAAATGTCCTTCTGTTCCCGGATTGAAAACTCTTGGAGGTTGTCCTGATAAGGATGGTGACGGAGTAGAGGATAGATTGGATAAATGTCCATCTACCAAAGGATTAATATCTAATAGCGGATGCCCTGAAATCAAACAGGAAGATAAGCAGACATTGAATTTTGCTACACAAGGAATCGAGTTTGAAACCGGTAGTTCAACTATCAAGACATCTTCCTATTCTATTTTGGATCAAGTGGCAAGTGTTATGGCAAAATATCCTTCACACAGAATGTCTATCAGTGGATATACGGATAGTGTAGGTGCTGATGCAAGCAACTTAAAACTTTCAGAAAAACGAGCTAAAGCATGTTTTGATTATTTGGTGAAGAAAGGTGTGAGTTCGACCAGAATGTCACATGCCGGTTATGGAGAAGCCAATCCAATTGCTGATAATGGTACCAAAGAAGGTCGCCAGAAGAACAGAAGGGTTGAATTCAATATCTTTTTAAGATAAGATTTTAAATATGATTATACCCAAGTTGCGTATAACCAAAGAAAAAAAGGACTGGTTTGTGAAAAGCTGAAGATTTCGCAGCCAAGCATCCGGCTTTTTCTTTGCCTAAGAATCATACGTAATTTGAATTATTATAGTATTCATGCCTTTTTAGGCAAAAAATATATAATGAATTGTAAATGGCGAAGAAATACTTCTTCGCCATTTTACTATTTAGAGACTATCCTTTATCTTTGCAACGCTTTAATAAAATTCTTAAAAAAAGAGAAAAGATATAATATGAAGAATTTAGTTTTTTTAATATTGTCCTTGTCAATATTCATGTTTTCTTGCCAAAGTGACCCAAAAATTACAGGAGAAGAAAAATCAGTAGAAGAAGTGCTTACTTCTGATGTTATCAAAAAAGGTAATCTGGAAAAGGATGCCAAAAAGGAAATCCCACCTGCAGTACCGGCAGATACGGTAAATGTTGGTAAAATCAAATTCGAAGAAGAGGTTTATGATTTCGGAACGATAGATCAGGGGGAATCTGTTGAGCATACATTCAAATTCAAGAATACCGGAGTTTCGCCTTTAGTTATTTCTAATGCAAGAGGAAGTTGTGGATGTACTGTACCTAAATGGCCAAAAGAACCGATAGCAGTTGGTGAAACGGGAGAAATCCAAGTGAAATTCAACTCTGCCGGTAAAAAAGGACCACAAAACAAATCAGTTACATTGACAGCAAATACTTGGCCTGTTACAACGAAGATTAATATCAAAGGAAACGTAAATGCTCCGGATAAGCCAAAGACTAATACTAATACAGCAGGTAAGAAACCGGATGCCAAAACATTGCCGGCTAAAGGGAAATAAAAGAGAGAATATATTTATTGCACCTTTGCTTGCAATGGACATCAAAACATAGAAACATAATATGATAATATTACAAACATCAGGCGGAGCAGCTCTACAACCACTTATCTTAGTGGCAATGTTTGCTGTGGTTTATTTCTTTATGATTAGGCCGCAACAGCGGAAAGCCAAAGAACAGGATTTATTTATGGATGAGCTTGCCAAAGGAGATGAGGTTGTTACTTCCGGCGGAATGGTAGGGAAAATTTCTAAAATCGAAGGAAGTATAATTACACTCTCCTTGGATGGAAAGACAACTGCACGTTTTACTAAGGGGGCTATATCTAAGGAAATGACTGATGCATTGAAGGCAGCCAATGAAAAGTCCTAACCATAAGGATAGGATAAAACGTTTTTTTAAGACGGATAGAGCTATACTGATCATTTCGATCAGTATAGCTCTTGTTTTTTGGTTCATGACCAAAATGGAGGGAGAATTCAAAACGAGTAGGGAAGTCAATTTACTCTATATATTGCCGGATGGAAAAATATTCCTCAATACGCCTCCCCAAAAAATAAATGCGGAAATACAAGGAGGTGGTTGGAATTTGTTTTATACTTATCTGCGTGGTATGACTTCTGACATTACTTTTAGATTGGATTCTAATGCTGTTCAGAATATTTCTTCTACGAATATTATCAATAAATTATCATCTCATTTAGGGAGTAGTTATAAGGTAGTGAATGTGGATCGAAATATCGTAACCATCAAATTGGATAAATCCAAGCAAAAGAAAGTTCCTGTAGAATTGGATGTTGAAATCAAAGCGAAGAATGGTTTCATGCAGGCAGATACTGTTTCTTATACTCCAAGAGAATTTTAATTACCGGACCGGAAATACTTGTTGATAATATTAATTCCTATCCAACGGAACGAGAAATTATTGATGGGATTTCAGGGAATTTTTCACAAAAGGTAAAAGCTAAAAAGCATAGGAATGAACAAGTGAAAATATTTCCCAAAGAAGTAATCGTCACGACTAAAGTCGAAAAATATACAGAGGGAGAATTGATTATTCCAATAGAATTGTCTTATCCCGAAACGGAAGATAGTATTTCTATTTTTCCAAAAAAAGTATTTGTGAAATACAGGGCTCCATTAAGTTTATTTCCAAAAATAAATATTGATGATTTTTCAATTAATGCCACAATTAATAAAAGTGATTTAACTTCCAATAATAATACTGTAGCTTTTAATATAAATAAGCAGCCGGATTATACTAAAATTGTTTCCGTCCAACCAGAAGCTATTGAGTTTTATTTGATAAAAGAAGTGGAGATTTTAGACTCGGTAAAATAGCGGGCTATAACCCAGACAAATTCTTTTTTAATTTGTCTGGAAAGAGCATAAATAGTAAGTATTTGAAACACTTTAATAAGTACTTCAAGATATTTAATCGGGTAATTCCACGAACACGAAACAATTAGAGAAATTCGTGTAAATTAATGGCGGAAAAACTGCCACGAATCCCACGAATACTAGATTATTCATTGCGGAATTCAATACACCCGAAAGGTAAGAAATCTATAATAAATTCACACTTGTTTAAATAGCTCAAAGCACTTAGTTTAGTTATTTTTAATCAATCATTCCAACTCCACAATTAAATCATCTTGTTCTACCATTGTTTTTTCTGATAAATTTTTTTTTTTTTACTTTTCCTTTTTTTGGGGAAGTGATCGTACTTTCCATTTTCATCGCCTCAATAATAAACAGGGGAGTATTGATAGAAACCTTATCTCCCTCTTTTACTAATATTTTAGAAAGGCTTCCTTGTAATGGCGATCCGATTTCGGTATCTTTTTCTGCTTTTTTATGTTCTATTTTTTCAATTTGCAAAGTTTTATCCAGAACAGAAATAGAACGGGTTTGTCCGTTTAATTTAAAAAATGCAGTTCTTATTCCTTCCTCATTCGGTTCGGAAATATTAAGGAATTGAATCAAAAGATTTTTTCCACTTGAAATTTCCACCAATATTTCCTCATTCGGTTTTAGACCAAAGAAAAATGCATGACTTGGTAAATTCGTTACTACTCCATATTCGGAATAGTGGTCATAAAAATCCTTGAATACTTTCGGATATAATTTAAAGGAAAGAAAATCCAAATCATTACAATAATCATATTCCATTCTGAATGCATTGAATTCCTTTAGGAAATCTATGGGTTCCAAATGGGCATTTGGTCTTTCGACATATGGTTTTTCGGTTTTCAAAACCATTTTTTGGATTGCTTTCGGAAAACCCTGATAAGGCTGCCCCAAATCTCCACGGAATAATGCTTTCACACTATCCGGAAAAGAGAGGGTATCTCCTTTTTCAAGAATGTCTTCTTTAGTATAGCCGTTGGAAGTCATGAACATGGCCATATCTCCCACCACTTTGGATGATGGCGTTACCTTAACCAAATTACCAAACAAATCATTCGCTATCCGATAATTTTCCTTTATGGTTTCGAATTTATCTTCCAATCCCAAACCACGGGCTTGGGGTTTCAAGTTGGAATATTGCCCGCCCGGAATCTCATGTTCATAAACCTGTGCCGTTCCGGCTTTTAGTTCCGTTTCAAAAGGATAATAATATTGGCGTACGGATTCCCAATAATTGGAATGTTGTTCCAATGCTTTATAATTCAATTTGTTTTCCCTTTCATGTCCTCGCATGAATGCGGCAATGGAATTGAAATTGGGTTGGGAAGTCAGACCGGACATTGAGCTTAAAGCGACATCGACCACATCTACTCCTGCTTCAATTGCCTTGAGATAAGTGGTTGATTGTATGGAAGAAGTATCATGAGTATGCAAATGAATGGGGATGCTGATATTCTTTTTCAATTCACCCACTAAAAGGCTCGCTGCATGTGGTTTCAATAAACCCGCCATATCTTTTATTCCAATCATATGCGCTCCTTCATCCTCTAATTGTTTGGCTAAATCCAAATAATATTGGAGCGTATATTTTTTCTTATCAGTATCTAAAATATCACCAGTATAACAGATACAAGCTTGAGCAATGGAATTGGTTTTATCCCTAACGGTTCGGATACTGACTTTCATGGCCTCCACCCAGTTCAGGGAATCGAATATCCTGAAAATATCAATTCCGGTATCAGCTGCCTTGACGATGAATTCCTCAATCAAATTATCCGGATAAGCGGTATAACCCACTGCATTGGAACCCCGCAAGAGCATTTGCAAAAGCATATTCGGCATGGCTTCCCTTATCGTAGAAAGCCTTGCCCATGGGTCTTCCTTGAGGAACCGCATGCAGACATCAAAGGTCGCACCGCCCCAAACTTCTGCTGAAAAAACATCATTACATTGCTTGGCATAAGCCTCGGCGACTTTTTGAATATCATAAGTTCGGACCCTTGTTGCCAATAAGGATTGGTGGGCATCCCTGAAAGTGGTGTCGGTATATTGTATTGTATTGGATTCTCCTAACCATTTAAGGAAACGCTCTCTTCCAAGCTCATCATACAAGGTTTTGCTACCTCTGGGATAAATGGCATTCTTATCGAATTCCGGTACGACCGGCGTTGTGAATATTTTTGTTTTATCAACGAATTTCACATCCGGATTTCCATTGACGTTCACTTCTGCCAAGTATTTTAATAGTTTCGTACCTCTATCCCTGTATCTGGGCATTAGGAGGATTTGGGGGTTTTCTTTTATGAACTTGACGGTACATTTTCCTGCTTGGAAAGTTTCATCATTCAAGAGATTCATTAGGAAACCGATATTGGTTTTTACGCCTCGGATCCTGAATTCTGATAAGGCACGGTGCAATCTTAATGCCGCACCTTTTAGCGTTCTTCCCCTGGCGGTTACCTTTACAAGCATACTATCAAAGAAAGGAGAAATCTTGGCTCCGGCATATGCAGATCCGGCATCCAAACGGATTCCGAATCCGGCGGCAGAACGATAGGCAACCAATGTTCCATAGTCAGGTTTGAAATCCAGGGTTGGGTCTTCTGTAGTGATTCTGCATTGGATGGCATAACCAAGACATTGGATATCCATTTGGCTACGGATATAAATCTGCGGATGATGCAATGGATAATTCATTGCAACCAAAATTTGTGTCCTTACGATGTCTATTCCCGTAATTTCTTCAGTAATCGTATGTTCTACTTGGATTCTAGGATTGACTTCGATGAAGTAAATATCCTCACCCTCTACTAGGAATTCTACCGTTCCGGCATTGCGATAATCTGCATGCTTGGCAATACGGAGGGCATAATCGTATAATTTTTCTTTGGTATTCGTGGATAGGGTAATGGCAGGTGCTATTTCCACCACTTTCTGGAAGCGCCTTTGGACGGAACAATCCCTTTCATATAAATGAATGAGATTTCCGTGGTTATCTCCTAGTATTTGTACTTCTATGTGCTTGGGATTTTCTATGAATTTCTCAAGGAAAACCGTATCGTCTCCGAATGCGGTTTTGGCTTCCCGCTTGGCTTCCTTATAGGATTTTTCCAGTTCCTTTTCAGAACGCACAACCCGCATTCCACGACCGCCACCACCAGAGACGGCTTTCACCATAATAGGGAAACCGATTCTTTCGGCTTCCGCCAATGCTTTCTTATAAGTATTCAAATTACCTTGGCTATCCTCAATTAAGGGAACTCCGATTTCCCGAGCCAGTTTTTTGGCGGCTACCTTATCCCCAAGCCGATCCATGCTTTCCGCTGTAGGACCGACGAAAATAATTCCGTTCTCATCACATTTCCTTACAAAATCGACATTTTCAGAAAGAAATCCATAACCCGGATGTATGGCCTCGACTCCATTTTCTTTGGCAACCCGAATAATCTCATCTATGTTGAGGTAGGGTTTGAGTGGTTCGTCTTCTTTTCCGATCTGGTAGGCTTCATCGGCTTTGTATCTGTGTAGGGAGTATCTATCTTCATAAGTATAAATTGCTACGGTTCTCAAATCTAATTCGGATGCAGCTCTTAATACTCTAGTTGCAATTTCGCCTCTATTGGCAACCATTAATTTGGAAAATCTTTTCTTTTCTGCCATCAGTAAATTCTAGTAAATTTGAATCAATTTTTAAGGATGCGGAAAAATAATACTATATGCTTTAAATATAAATATTTGGTGGGCTTATTTTATAGATATTTTTTAGAGCAATCCGATGAAAATAAAAAAGCTACCCCGAAATACGGAGTAGCTTTTTTAGAATGATTAAATGAATGATTTTATTTTGAAGCCAATCTTTGTTGGCTATTAATTAGGCGCATGTTATGCTTGTACATTTTATCATTCCTGATTTGCTTTTTGTACATTCCTATTAAGTTATCGGAAGAGTTTTCTTTTTCCTTTGTCTTTACGGCTAAAATTTGTGGATGTAAAATAGCATCTACATCATACATCTTAGATTTTACAGTGGCTAGTGATTGCATTGCATTTTGGATACTTGTCTGATTCAATACTCCGGGAATCGGAACGGTAATGGTTACGTCCTTATTCTTAATTCCAATAACATCTACATTCAAAGAACCATTGATTTTCCCCTGAGCTACAGCATCTGCTATGGAAAATAAAGAACCTAAATCTACCCCTTTAGCTTTACAAGTAATTCTAGCGGTAAGCCTTAATCCTATTCCGATTTTTACCATACCTGCATATTCTCCCTCACCTTGTACTTGTTCATTCTTATAACGCATGTAATCCATAGTAACGATATAACTTGTATTTTTTTCAGAAGTACTGTTCATCGTTTGTTCCACAGTATTATTATCTTTAATTTTGGTAATAACTACATCTACAGATTCATTTGGAAGCATATTCAATACTTCATCTTTTACCTGGTCCTTGTCTCCATCTTCTATTCCTGTTACTTCAGAACCTAAGGATCTCCAATCGATGGGAACTACAGGTTGGAAAAACTGTGCAGATAATTGGATGGAAATTAAGAGTGTAAGAATGATTGTTGAAAAGGTAGCTTTTAAAAAATTCATTGTATTTAGATTTATTAATGATAACATGATATTCAATTTTATATTTAGTATAATTTTTAGTGCTATACTATCTAATAGACATTTTCCATGCCAACATTAGAAATAGAAAATTTAATAATCTGGAGATTAGTGACACAAATAGAATA
>JAHDHJ010000104.1 GCA_020631375.1 Saprospiraceae bacterium
GATGCCCTAGTTTATATCGAAATAGAAGAATGGAAAAGCATTATCACAAAAAGAATGTTCGGTATTTTTATCCTTGCATTCTTATTAATTCTATCCATTATTCTTTTGTCTTATTTTACAATTAAAAATTTAGTTCAACAAAAAAAGATAGCTGAAATCAGAACTGATTTCGCTAATAATGTCACCCATGAATTAAAAACTCCCTTGGCAGCTTTGGGTATCGCAATCGATAGTTTGAAGAAAAAAGAAGTTCAATCTAATCCGAATTTGAGAAATGACATATTGGGATTAGTCGAAAGACAAAAAAACAGACTTCAGAAAATAACCGATAAAATATTGGAAAGCAGTTTTTCTAATGAAATAATTTTAGATAAGAAAAAAATAAGAGCATCCACCTTTTTGTCAGAAAGTATTGATGAATTCAAGTCTTCTCTAAACGAGGATAAGGATGTTCAATGGAATATAAATATAGAAGAAAATGAAAATGATTTTATAGGAATAGATGCCGTTTATTTTTCTAATATTCTCAATAATTTATTGGATAATGGACTAAAATATTCCAAGGAGAATCCAAGTATAGAAATCAATGCTTATTCAAAAAACAATAAATATTTAATAGAAATAAAAGATAATGGAATTGGAATACCCAAGGAAGAACAAATTGAAATATTCAATAAATTCTATCGGGTAAAAACAGGAAACCGCCATGATGTAAAAGGTTTGGGTTTGGGCTTGTTTTATGCCAAAAGAATCATAGAAGCGCACGGAGGAAATATTGAATTGGAAAGTACGAAAAATATCGGCAGCAAATTTATTATAACGTTGGATAAATTATGATTAAGGTATTATTAGCAGAAGACGATAGGGATTTTGGATACATTCTGAAAAAGTATTTAGAAATAAATAATTATCATGTCGTTCATGTTATGAATGGAGAAGAGGCATTGGAAATGATCAAAAAAGAAACTTTTGATATTTGTATATTAGATGTGATGATGCCCAAAATGGATGGTTTTGAGTTAGGGGAAAAAATAAGACAAAAACACCTGAATCTTCCCTTTATTTATTTGACGGCAAAACAATTAAAAGAAGACATTATCAAAGGTTTGGAAATCGGAGCAGATGATTATATGACCAAACCCTTTGAAGTAGATGAATTATTATTGAGGATAAAAAATATATTGCGCAGGGCTTCCAAAACCAATCCCATTTCCGAAAAGATAAGTATTGGGAAATATGAATTTATTCCCCAAAGTTTTGAATTATCCCTCGGAGATTATAAAAAAATACTAACCGAACGGGAATCCGAATTATTACTTTATTTATTCCAAAACAAAGGCAGGGTAATTCCCAAAGATGAAATCCTAGAAAAATATTGGGAGGAAGTCGATTTTTTCTCCAAGAGGAGCCTCGACGTTTTCATTAGTAAATTAAGAAAATACTTAAATAAGGATGAAGATTTAAAAATCGAATCCTTGCGAGGAATCGGCATTCGGTTTTTGGTCTAAAAAATATATACTTTATATTTGTTTCCCATTTAGGAGGGGCTAGGGGGTGGAGCATAACGTATTCAACAAATTAATTTATTCTGACCAATGAACCCTAATAGGTACTGTAAAAGAAACCCGTACCGGACTGCCATTCATTTTTCCTGGAGACCACAGAGGTAATGATTTTATAGCCTTAATAGCTTGTTCACCCATTCCGCATTCTGAACCTTTCAATACAGAATCCTTTCCGAAAGTGATACTCCCATCTTTTTCAATAATAAAACGAACGACAACCAATCCCGTATGTCCACCATTTTGAATACAATCATTTCTTGGAGCTCTTATTTTATTCATTATGTGATTTATTATTCTTTCGTCAGAACATTTTCTTCTTTCAATTTTATCCAGTATGTTTTTACAACTGGAAATGAAAGGCATTTCTTCTACAATTTTATAGACAGTGGTATCTTGATTTGTATTTTCAGGAGGGAGAGGAGGGGGAGGCATGTTTTCAAAAAAAACAATTCTAAATTTCATCGACTGAGTAATTTCTGTGAGTTCGGTTTTTGACAATTCACAAAAAGGAAGATTATAATTCTTTATTGCTCTTTCATTGATAGCCTTAGTCTGGAAATCCATTACCTTGCTAAATACCAGTCCTAAAGTATCTCCGGAAATTATATTATCGGGTTCAAAGTCTAGATGGATTTTAAATGTTGGATTAGTAAATGCCTTAAGTCGATTCCGTTCTATTACTTTTTCAATTTGATGTGTTTGTACTATTTCGCCATCAAATAATATTTCATTATTGTAATTAATAAGAATGGATAATTGATTAGAGAAGCAAACAATAGATTTAATACAATCTGTACGCTTATAAACAATGTCAACTGGAACGGAGTATTCGGTTTTTTTGAAATTTTTATTAATTACATCAAAATAAATAGGAACAAAATTGTAAAGTTCACAATCGCCTCTTTTGAAAACTGTTTCTTTAATTTGCTCTTCGATTTCACTTATCTCTTTTGTGAAATCTAATTCCAAGATACCCTGAGTATTCTCTTCATGAAAATATGCCAATTCATTATTGCAAAAAAAGTCTAAAGCTTTTTCCTTTTGACATGAAAAAATAAAAAATAGAACTGGTATGTAATAAAGTTTATTCATCTTATTTGTAAGATGTCAATTAAGTAGATCTGGTTGTGTAGGCTAGAAAATATATTATACTGAAAAAAAATGGAGTTATTATCATGTGAAATATAATTTCTTCAAAATGATAACAACTCCAAAAAAAATTAATGAATTGCCTTAATCTTCCTCATCCAAAAAGAAAAAATCTGTCACCGGTTTTTCAAAAACTTTGGAAAGTTTTAAAGCCAAAACCGTAGAAGGAACATAATTCCCTTTTTCTATGGCATTGATTGTTTGTCGGCTGACACCAATCAATTTTGCCAATTCTGCTTGGGTCAAATCTTTGATAGCTCGTTCTACTTTTAATCTATTGCCCATTCTGCTGTTTTTTGATGTTGATGCAAAACATATTTAAACCTAATCGTAAAGAAAAATAATAAGGTAAACATGTTGAATACGATTACGGTGAAGAATGGCATACCATAAATAAAGATAATTGTCAAAATCAATAATCCGTAATTCATGTAAGTCGCAATCAGAAGGGAATCCAATCTCAGTTTTGAAATGAATTCATCCTCTTCCTTTTCTTTGGAGCATCCATACAAAAGACCTCCTACAATAATTGCCACGCTGATAATTTCATTGTAAACATTCGTTTCAATAAAAGAACAGAATACATTCGAACCTGATAGAAAGCCATTGCCGCCATAAAGGCAGAAAGTGCTAATATCTAAGAATGAGGGTTCGAACCCAAAGAACACATTGGGAATCCCCAATACAAGACCCGAAATCAATAATATCAATCCGGGAGTCTTGAATTTACTCGGAAACAAAAATTTGCTAATCATAATCTATATTTTTTAGTTATAATTACAAATGTATGTTATGCATTACTAAATGTCAAGTTTAATTGACATTTAGTAATGTTAAATTTACAAATAATATTGCAATTTTGTTTATAATGCACCTGTTTTAGATGATTTGGGCGTATTTTGAGAAAACAAGAAGTTTTCCTGATTTTCCCATTTGGATATATAAAGTGGCTTACTTAATCCAAGTAAAAGTTAAGTATCTTGGATACTTTAGAAAACAGCCTTTTTTATTAACATATTAAAAATTTATAGGGTGCAATTCATTTTGCCGCTCCGCAGGAGCGACAACTCTAATATAATCCCATTATGATAGAAGAAGAACGACATTTTGAAATGCACCCAATTTATACTAAATTTAATGTGGATTAAGTATCAGCAAATGGATCTAGAGACGCTAAAACAAGAATCGGAAGGAACTAGTACCCACAGCATTCAAAAAGATATTAGATGAAATAATACGGGAACGGTAGCAGAGAATATCTGTATTAGCATCAAAGCCAGACTGAACGACTTGGAACAAAAGGTAACCAATGGCATCATTTCCAATGAATCAGTAATCTTTGAAGAAAATCAGATAGGGAGTAGTTTGTAGGCTTTTATGTTATGGAATTTTAAATTATCAATGTAATTAACTAATTATCAAGGATAAACAAGTCTATCGGATAATCCCCTAATTTTGCAGTATGGAAAAAAGAATAACTTGGGTAATCATTTTTGTTGTTTTATTCTTACTTTCTCAAGAGTATATGTTTTGGGGGAATGAAGTGAGCTTGGGAATTATGGGTTTCCCAACTTGGTTGTATTGGTTTTTTCTATTACAGTTTTTATTGGTAGCCTGTGTTTATTTTTTTACAAAAAAGTTTTGGAAGTGATAATTAATTTCCCCTTCCAGAAGGGATAGGGGGAGGGGAAACAAAAAATAAAAAACACAAGAAAAATAAATGGTATACATCATCCTAATCACATACATCGCCCTAACTTTCCTGACCAGTTTACAAGGAAACAAAAGTAAGGACGAAACACCCGAAAGCTATTTTTTAGCGAACAGGGGATTGGGAGCAATTACATTATTTTTTACTTTAATTGCTACGAATTTTTCCGCATTCTTTTTTTTAGGATTTGCAGGAGAGGGATATAGGATCGGTTATGCCTACTATGCAATGATGGGATTCGGAACCGCATTTGCTTCGATTTCCTTTTATCTCATAGGAAATAAAGCATGGCGGCTTGGAAAAGAAAAAGGATATATTACTCCAGTGGAAATGATCCATGATATGAGTGGAAGCCCTTTTTTAAAATGGGTTTATTTAATCGTCATGATTTTATTCACTTTTCCATACTTGGCATTGCAACCCATCGGTGCGGGTTATTTATTGGAAAGTTTGACAGGCGGAGATATTCCCTATTTTATGGGAGCAAGTTTGCTGACTATTTTTATTATCATTTATGTTTTTTTAGGAGGGATGAAATCTGTGGCGAGTACGGATGTCAAACAAGGCATCATGATGGTCGTATTAATGTTCGCGGCAGTGCTTGTCATTACTACCCAGCTCGGAGGAATTACCGAAGCCAATTCAAAAGCATTTAATTTAAAACCCGAATTATTTTCGAGACAGGGAGTCGGGGATTATTTCACTCCCCAAAAATGGTTTAGTCTTTGTTTATTATGGATTTGTTGTGTACCGATGTTTCCACAATTGTTCATGCGGTTTTTTATTTCCAAAGACTTAAAAGGATTTAAGACATCCACAGTGCTTTACGCACTCATACCATCTTTTTTATTTTTATTTCCGGTTATTATTGGCGTATTGGGGCATTTGTCTTTTCCGGATTTAATAGGAAAAGAAGCCGACCAGATACTCCCGAAAATGCTGATGGAACATTCTCCCGTTTGGTTTTATACTTTGGTGATGACCGGAGCACTAGCTGCCTTCATGTCAACCTTGGATTCGCAATTATTAGCATTGAGTACCATTGTTACAAGAGATGTAATGCTTCCTTATTCCAAGGAGAAAATGGAATTAAAGGATCAGGTTCGATGGGGGAAAATATTTGTTGTCATATTTGCATTTATCGGTTTGGCGATAGCCTACCAACCATTCGATACGATTTTCGATATTGCCAAAATGGCATTTTCAGGATTGGCGGTTTTATTCCCAACAACCTTGGCTATATTTTATTTGAAAAATGTAAATCCGATAGCTTGTGCGGTTTCAATAGTTGTTGGAGAAATGATTATTATAGCTTTGTTTTTTAAATGGATTCCCGCTTCTTTTACACTTGGGTTTTCTTCAGTAATTCCAGCTTTATTTGTGAGTGGGATTATTATTTTATTAGGTTCTTTTATATTTCCTAAAAATATTAATAAACTAACTTGAACCAAGCACCTAAAATAGAATCACCTTATTTTAAATATGGAATATATCTTACATTATTCCTTGGAATATTTATTCGGGTTTGGGTCTATGTAGAAAACAGATCCCTTTTCTTGGATGAAGTCAATATCTGTAGGAATGTAATCGAAAAATCTTTTTCTGATTTTTTTTCTCCTTTGGATTATTTTCAATTTGCACCACCTTTATGGATTAGTATGGTAAAGGTATGTTCTTTGATTTTTGGGAATAATGAATACGCATTAAGACTATTTCCTTTGTTTATAGGAATAGGAACATTATTCCTTTTTTATTTTTTATCAAAAAAAATAATTACTCAAAAAATTCCTTTGCTTTTTGTCAATTTTGTTTTTGCTTTCAATATGATTTTGATACGCTATGCCTCTGAAGTCAAGCAATATGGAACAGATGCATTTCTTAGTTTATTATTAATACTATTGGCATTGAGAATACAAAGTGGGAAATTAAAAAACAAGGACGTTTTATTTTGGGTTGTAATCGGAAGTTTATCTATTTGGATGTCGATGCCCTCAGTTTTTCTGCTTGGAGGGATAGGAGCCTTTATGCTTTTGAAAGCCAATATTTTCCAAAATTTGCGTAGCAACAAAAAAGAATTTTTTGCTTCAATATTACCTATTGGTATCATTGGAATTTCATGGCTGATAAATTTCGGAATATATTTTAAAATAATATTATCGAAAGGAGCTTCGGCGACAGAACAATTGAGCTACCACAAAAATCATTTCCTTCCAATCATTCCTACAAGTACCGAAGCAGTAGAAATATGGCTAAGCATTCATTTTGAATTATTAAGGAACACGATAGGAGTCACTGCTATTGCTATTACTGCAGGTTTATTTTTTCTTATCTTGGGTTGGTTTTACGCTTTTAAAAGAAATAAAGGGGAAGCTTTATTATTGTTTATTCCATTACTACTTTGTTGGATTGCTTCTAGCTTAGGGAAATATCCTTTGTGGCCTCGTTTGGCTTTGTTTTATATTCCCGTCTCTATTTTGGTGATTGGAATGGGGGTGGATTTTATTTGGAAAAAAATAAATTATAAATATCTAAAATGGGCAATGGGAATTTTATTACTTGTTTTAGCTTCGCAACAATGGGGCTACAAATATTTCTACAAGCCCTTGGAAACAGATGAAATAAAACCCGTACTAAAATATATTTCAGAACATTCCTCAAAGGAGGATTTAATTTTTGTGAACCGTGGGGCAGTATCATTATTTCTTTTTTATACGGATTTGCATGATGATAAATATCATGAATATCCTTTGTATGAAAATCCTGTTTTCCTGAATAAATGGAATGAAAATAAAACTCCTCCCGACCTTACAAAATATAAAAGATTTTGGTATTTGAATGGACATATTCCCCAAGAAGAAATCAAACCCATCATAAAGCAATTCAAATCAGAACATAATCTGCTTAAAGAATTCCATGCCACAAATGCCGCTTGTTACCTTTTTGAGAAAAAGTGAATAATGATAAAGTTTCCACACCAAAGAAAAATTCTCCTATCTTTGTTCAATAATATCTAATATTTATACAGGGTAAAACAAATGTCGTATGAAAAATATAATAACATTCTTGTTTATTACAATATTTAGCATTGGGTTATATGCCCAAACGGTCTATACCAGTGCTTCCTTTTTTCAGGAGGGAGATCTGCTTTTCACCGCGATGGATAATGTCCCTGCTATAAATATAGGTAGTGCCGGAGCCAACCAAAATTGGGATTTTACAAGCTTGAGTTCCGGGCAGGAAATGATGACGGAAATTATGCCTGCCTCAAGTGGAAATGCTGCTGCTGATTTTCCTAATGCGGATGTTTACCTCAATATCGGAGCAGGAGAAATTTACTTGGAAATCCTTAGTAATGAAATCCGACAATTAGGTTTTGCCGGAGATATGGGCGGATTCGATGCGACCACAATATTTACACCTCCCGGAAAATATAAGGTAGCACCATTGGCTTACCAAAGCAATTACACGGACGAATATGGAGTGGCATTCACTATTCCAGCCGACCAGATTCCTTTTATTGACCAATTAGGTTTACCTATTACACCGGATTCCATTAGGTTGACACAATTATTCGAGACCGTTGCCGAAGTAGATGCTTGGGGAACGATGTCCATTCCTTCAGGAATTTACGATGTCTTACGACTCAAAAAACTAGAAACGACTTCTACTATGATAGAAGCTTATATAGGAGGTGTTTTTCCGGTATGGATAGATGTTACGGATTTATTGATCGGTGCAATTCCCGATTTCGGACTCCCCGGCGGAGGGAATGGAACAAGGGAAAGTTATGAGTTTTTGGCAGATGGAGTAAAGGAATCAATCGCCACCGTTTCGATGGACACAGTGGGTGGAAATCCTGTTTCAGTTACCTATAAAGTGGATGACACCGGAACTGCAATATCCAACACAAGTAGAGACAAAACAGTTTTTGCGGGTTATCCCAATCCGGCATTTAATGATGTGAAAGTTGATATAAGAGGTTTTGAACCGGGAAAATATCAGATCAAATTGTACAACCTTACCGGAAAAATAGTGCAAACGAATGATTATTCAATACAAAAGGATTCTACAGTAATTTTCAATGTGAGCCGTTTACCGAAAGGGGCATATCTCTATGCTTTGGTAAATGAAGCCGGAGAAACACTCAAAGCCAATAGATTAATGGTCATCAAACCATGACAGAAACAGATTATATCATAGTCGGACAAGGCTTGGCGGGTACGCTTCTCGGATATTTTTTAGAAAAATCCGGGAAGCGTATTCTTTTTATAGACAATGCCCATCAATCTGCTGCCTCGAATGTGGCAGCAGGAATAATGAATCCCATTACGGGTAGGAAATTCGTAAAAAGTTGGATGGTGGATGAATTGTTTCCATTTGCAAAAAATATTTATGCGCAAATGGAAAAAGAATTTAGTCTCCGATTTTTTCATGAGAAAAATATAGTCAGGGAACTATATAGTGTCAGGGAAGAAAACGAATGGCTCATCCGTTCCGGATATCCGGATTATTTTGATTTTTATGAAGAAGAATCAGACCTTGGAAATTACAAAGGAAAAATAGAACAACATACCACAACCATAGAATTAAAACAATCGGGAAGGTTGGATATCCCTTTATTGATTACAACATTCGAGGAAAAATGGAAAAGGGAAGAAAAGTTAATCCAAGAAAAATTCGATTTTGACAAGATAGAACTCAAAGAAGATGCCGCAATTTATAAAGATATAAAATGTAGTAAAATAATTTTTTGCGAAGGATTCCAAGCGAAATCAAACCCTTATTTTTCCGACCTGAATTATGAAGAGGCAAAAGGGGAAATGCTCATCATTAAAATTCCAGATTCCAATTTCCAAAAAATCCTAAAACATAAACTATATCTTGTTCCTTTGGGTGAAGATAAATATTGGGCGGGTGCTTCTAACGAATGGCGCCATGAGGACGATAATGTTTCTGAAAAAAATTACAAATACCTTAAAAATAAATTGGAAGAAATACTGAATACCCCTTTTGAGATATTGGATCACAAAGCGGCTATTCGCCCAACAAATAAGGATCGCAAACCATTACTCGGATTGCATTATGAATTTCCCCAATTGGCAATTTTTAATGGATTAGGTTCTAAAGGATCTTCAGTAGGTCCTTATTGGGCAAATGAAATGTCTCGTTTTTTATTAGAAAATAAAGAATTGGATAAAGTAGTCAATATCAAACGGATTTATGATAAAAAGAAATAACATACTATTTGCTTTTATTTTATTATTGCTTTTTTCTTCTTGTGATAATCGGAGCCAAAATGAAAAATTAAAAGATGAATTGGAGTCCAATCCTGAATTATTGGAGCAGTTTCGTGATTCATTAGGAATGTTGATTCTAGCAGCTACACCGGTAGAGTTGGGCAATGGGACTTTTCCTTCTTATATTTTGAATGAAACCAAAGGAAGCGAAATCGTACAAGCCCTATCTGCTGATTTGAATGGAGATAATAAAAGGGAAGTAGTTTTATTATTGAAATCCAAAAAAGAATCGAAAGAAAAATTAATCTTGTTCGAGGGAAAGAAAATGATTTCGACTAAATGGATGAATGATATTTACAAAGAATCTTCTCTAAAAATCAGTTACGGAATTATCAATTGGCAAAGAATAGATGAAGATAGTTTAAGTAAAACTAAAGTAGAATATAAATTCAAATACGAAAATCCAACACAAAATTATAAACTCGTACTTGTAGAAAATGAAAAAATAGAATATTTAAATTCCTTGAGAACATCAGAAAAAATAACAAGGATAATGATAAATTATAAATTACATCAAAAAAATATAATTCGCATTGATAGAGACAATGGAGTCAAAATAAGAGAAAATAAATCTAATGAAAAAATATCTGGACATATTTATAGCCTAAATGATTTGGAGGAAGATAAAATAAAAATTGACATAAGTATCACCGGTTATTTTTAAAAAGTCAGCATATTAAAGATAAGAACTTAATTCCGGCATTGACCATTTTAGAGGAAACAAAGCAGGAAATGCGTTAAAAATTCAAAACTGTCTGAGCTTCCAGAAAACCCAGATGAAAGTTCTACAAATTATTGTTCATGATGCTAAATAAAAGAAATGAAGTGTAAGCGAGTTTTTTGAATTTAGTATTTTCAAATTGTTGGAACGTAAAAAAATGGTCAGAGCCTTGAATTTTTGTTTCTTTTGTTTCAAGACAAAAGAAAAATGTATTATCAAAAAAGTGCCTTTCCCGCTTTAATTGGAAAGGCACTTTTTAATATATTGAAATTTTATTTTTAATATCCAAACAAAAATTCAGTCGGAACAATCCCCACTAATAATGAATCCTGAAGCACTCCCGATTCATTATAAATAAGAACATCTCCTCTGGAAGCATTATCTTTTGCATCTCCTGCATACAATAAATTATTATCCATATTGTAACCCAAAGAATAAAAGTAGCGATCATTAGAAACCGTATTCAATGATAAGGAATTCGAATTTACATCTTGCGATACGACACTCCCATTTAATATTAAAAATAATTTATCACCATTAGGATTTATTTTCAAATCGGCAGGGTAATTTCCGGGTAATTCAAAATCATGGACTACAGAAAAATCATTCGGGTTATAAGCCGTTAGTCTCCCATTAACTGAAATGCTAGTTCCCCAAACAGAATAACCTCGGGACATGATCCAAACATTTCCATTATTGTCCTCTACAATGTCAGTAGGGTTGTAACCCGGATTTAATGTTTGTATGACATTGTCATTCGTAGGATCAATAACAGAAACAATAGAATCCAAACCAAACCCTCCTGAATGTCCGACATAAATATGATCTCCGATCATTGCCATTTTTTCAGGTCCGCCTCCATCGGTAGAAATGTTTCCAGTAATCGTATTATTAGATAAATCAATGATTTGTACTTTTCCGGAAACCCCGTCGGCTCCCCATTCGGAAACGTAAGCCTTGCTGTTATTCACAGCCATAAAAAACCTTGGTAATTCCAATCCGCTAATTGTAGCATTTTCAATGAAAGTTTTTTGATCTACAACTTCTATCTTATTAGAATTATTGACAACGATATAACCTTTTCCGTTGTGGAATTGTAAATCTTGCACCACATCTCCCAATGCTCTTGAGTTTGCAGTGAAAAAAATATCTTGTGTAACGCTAGTGCCATCATAAAAAGAAATGCTTCCGTTTCCTGAACCGAAAGTTCCCTCGTTAATAATGAAATCCCCATTTACATATTCAGTCGTATTGTTTTCGTCCTTGCAACTTGAAAAAAATAATGCGATGAATACAATTGTTGTTAATAAATACTTTGTCATTTTAAATTAAATTATTTGTTGAATCTGAAAAAAACTGTTCCTTGGAAATGTATTTGCGGCATAGGTCTATTTGCCACGATTTGATATTCTGTATTGAATAAGTTTTTAATTTCAAATAAGGGTTCAATTTCCATTTTCTTAAACTTTCCTAAATAAGAAATTTGGATATTAGAAATGGAATTGCTAGAAATAGAACTGGAATTATCCGTAGTAATATATCTTTTTCCTGTTATGATATTATTGTAACTGAAGGAAAAATGTTTATATTTTAATCCTAGGGAAATACTGCCATTATTTTTAGGGACATAAATTAATTGTTTGTGCAAAGTGTTTTCATTGCTACTAATGGTTTCAGTATTCGTGGATGTTGTAAAATGATAATCCGTTTTGATTTCCATCCTGAATTTCTGACTGAAATCTTTCGTATAAAGCATGGATAATTCCAATCCTCTACTCCATACTTTTTTAATATTATCGGGAGTCCATTTTCCGGTATTGTCAGGAACCCACTGAATCCAATTATTAATATTGGAATTAAAAAAAGAAGATTGCAAACTAATGAAATGTTTTTTCTGGGCGAGAATATATTTAATGCCTATTTCTTGCTTCCATCCCTCTTCTGGCTGAAGGTTTGGATTGCCTCCCGAAAATGCAGTCGTCCCCCAATATAAATCATTGAAAGTAGGTCTTCGGTAATTTTTTGAAAAATTAGAAAAAAAATAAAGATCATTATTCTGTTTGAAAACATGGAGATACTGAAACGCTCCGGAAAAACTAAAAGGCAATAATTCTTTATTTACAATTTCTTCTTTTATAGTAAATGAAGTTTCAATTTTATCCGTTTTAAAAGTATAATCAATATTTCCATAAGTTCTATTTTCTTGCGGTTGATCTGATTCATAATCATCTACATCCGCTTGGGATAATTCATTTCCAAGATTGCCGGATAAAGTATGTTTTTCGTTTATTCTATATTTTAATTGGAATCTTGGTTCGTATTTAAAGGCACGGCTTTTTGTTTTTATGATTGGGCTGTCATAATAAATATATTCATTCATATACCGACCACTCAATGCCGTTTTTATTTTATTATTCCATTTTTTATTCCAAGAGATTATTGTATGGATTAATCTATCATCTTGAAAAGAAGTGCTAGTGCTTTCTGTCAGTGTGGGTGGTATTTCCCTATGGTTATTCACATGCCAAAATTTAGTAATGAATTCATTGCCGTTCTTTAATTCAAATAAATTATTGAAAGAAATTCCATATTGCTTAAATGCAGAATTTGTCATTTCTTCTCTAGGTCTATCTATTTGATTGGTATTTGTAAAAGGGAAATTATTCAAGGCAGAATGATGGAATATCTTAATACCAGAATTTATATTTTTATTCTTTCCCCATTGGCTAGAAACTTTAAAATAATTTCCAATATCCCTAAAACTACCGTAAGAGAAAATATATTCCAATGCCAGAGGATTGTAGAGTTTGTCTTCTGTTTTCAAATCTAAGTTTCCACCGATACTTCCGGTCATTCCCGAACTGCCCTGGGAATTGTTTACACCAATCGAAGAAATTAAAAAAGTTGGAATTAGATTTAAATCATACAATCCATTCATGTTACTTCGTACACTGAATCCATCCAATGAAATATCAGTTTGCGAAGCAGAATGCCCTCTAAGACTTACTGTACTCAATCCCCCTGTTCCATAATTTTTAAGGAATAAACCATTGGACGTAAGTGCCGTGTTTAATGTTTGGCTTTTATTATTCAAAGGGTACTTTCTATGCCCATTTATTCTATAGCTAAGAATTTTTTCTTCCCTTTCAATTCGACATAAAGATGAAACAGTTATTTCTGGTAAAACAATAGAGGTATCCATCCGGATGCTATCTCTTTGTGCAGATAAAGGAAAAATAAAAAATAAAGAAAATATGATAAGAAAACTCCTCAATATTCAAATTGAAATATTTCGGAATGAGAAGGGTACGGATATAAAAAGAATTGACTATTAAAATAAGTCATTCTTATACCTAATGAATCCCTGCCTTTCCTCCGAAGGTTGAAAAAATATAATATATCTGGCAGGTCTTCTGACTTACTTTTCTTGAACTCGCCTTCCCATTCTTGACAGTGGCATTATTGAATCCAAAATTAACAAAGCTTACAGCAGCGGGGACTGTCCTAGATTTTCACTAGATTCCCTTTTCATCTTATTCCAAAATAAGGATAAGAACCAAATACGCTACAAAGGTAGCAAATAAATCAAGCTATGAATGTATTCTTATTATTTTTGTACATTAGTGTGATATAATAGACCTTATTACGAATTATTGATTATAGCCAAATTGTTCTTTTGAAAATCTACTGCGTTCTTTTCCTCAACCATAGCTAAGGCTATGATTTTCGAAAAACGCCTT
>JAHDHJ010000105.1 GCA_020631375.1 Saprospiraceae bacterium
TACGATATTTTATTGGTTTTCAAATAATTAAAATACTACTGAATGTCCCTAATTAACACTAAGCAGGGAATTGTTCTTATGGACGAAAACAATTCCTAGAACACTCTGCTCTAAAAAATCGTAGAGGGTGGTGTTTGCCCACCTTGAAATACTATTCGGGCGGAGTGTTTCAGGTGAACAAACACCTGAAACGGCAGTTAATATTTCTCATATAAGAAATAGCTGAAGATACTTTTCTTCGCTTTTTAGAATTGCCAAAGTATTCCCACCGAATACTTTTGTTATATAGCCTTTTTCATTTAAAAAAGTTTTTGCTGCAATTAAATCTTCTTTGGAAAGATGATATTGTTCATAAACAATGATTCTTGGTGAATTTATATTTAAAAACATCTTAATGATTTCAAAGTCGTATCCTTCAGTATCTATTTGTAAAAAATCAATTGTTTTTATTTTATATTTTTCTAATAAACTCGCAGCACTGATGGATTCGATTTTTTCTGAAATAATATAATCTTCCTTATCTTTAGGAAGCGGAATACCTTCTTTTTTTGCCCTCCGGGCAACGTGTCCGCTTGCTATGGATTCTTCTAATCTGGCTCGGTCGAAACTTGCCAATCCAGTAGCCCATCTTGCTTCGGAAAAAGAAAGTTTGTATAAGTGCCTTTCGCCATTCTGATGATCCAAGGCAGCATTGATACAATGAATATTTGGAGTGTTGGAATGCAGTACTTGCAAATACTCGTTAAACACTTGTTTTTGGGGTTCTAATAAAACACCCTTCCAATGATCCCTCCTGATGAATTTATGAATGGGGTCATGGAAAATACCATCATTCGCTCCAATCTGAACAACAGTCAAGCCTTTGTTATCCAAAGAGAATTGATTAATAAAAGCATCTAGGGAATTTTTTTTCGGGAAATAAAAATAAGAATAAATAATACGATATAAAAAGCTATCATTTTTGCTAAGGTTGAAAATGAATTTCCTGTACTGCTTTTTTAATATTGTTTTTATTTTCAATGAAATAAATTATTATTTATAAATTCCTCCTTTGGCTAGGAGATGAAGAGGACGGATTTTTAGGGCGATTTTGAAAATATAATTTTGTCTATTTTGTAATATTATCTTCCAGCCAGACATCCAATGCAATATGTAACCTATGGACATTTGTTTTTGGTTTTATTTTCATACTTTTATTTTTATCCAAAATCATAAGATTTTTATCAGGGATAGAGCAAGTACCTTTTAATTTTTTATCAGGTTCATGGATTTCGATAAAATCGGAAAGTATCTCTTTCAATTTATCCAACTTGCTTTTTTTGATTGTACAATTATATGTGTCACCCAAATAATCAATGTAATTGATTTTGAATTTACCTTTATTTTTTGCCTTTATAAATAAATAGCCAACGCCCATAGCTTTTAATTCATAACCACCATGATATGCTATTCTGATTTCAAGTTTATTGATATCCTTGAAAAAAGCATCGAGGTTTTGTTGGTTGGTTTCTACCGGATTCAATCCGAAGATTAAAAAGGAAATGAAAAATAAATTTGGCATAATGATATATTTGATTGTGTATATCTAAATTTAGGTTGTTCAACCTGTTGAATATGTTGTGTCCCATTTTCAGCATAAAACAATAGGTCTCGAATCCGGCATCTTAGTTTCTTGTAAATTGAAGAGCCTATATCTAAGCTCAATTATTGTTCTAAACGTGTTATTGAACAAAAACTGTACTAAAATTAAGGCAAATTATCCATTTTTACTCATTAGTACAGGGCAAAACTAAAAAATACTGTCTTGTCGGCTGTTTTTGTTTACTTGAGAATAGGGCTTTGTAAGTAGGGAATTTGGATTTAATTGATATTGGGATTAAAAAAAATAAAATGGTGTCCCCCTTTTTTATTTTAGCTTCGTCATAGTAGTGAAAGGCATTAATAGCGATTATGCTTTTATTCAAAATTATTTATTAAATTGTACAAAATACTTATTATTATGAAAGATTTTATGTTATTATTCATCAGCCAAAGTTACTCTGAATTAGGATTGTCACCAGAAGAAATGCAAGCAAGAATGGGCAAATGGTTTGCTTGGAACAGCAAAATGACTGAACAAGGAATCGTCAAGGAAGGTGATGCACTACAGGACAATGTAAGGAGAGTTTCCGGAGCGAACAGAACCATTACTGACCGCACTGGAGCCGAAGTTAAGGAATTGGTAGGCGGTTATTATGTAGTGTCTGCCAAAGATTTGGAAGAAGCGACTAAAATAGCTGAGGGTTATCCTGATTATGACTTGGGAGGAACTGTAGAAATCAGAGAAGTCATGGTTTTTGACCAATAGGTTAAATTTAGGATAGCTCATGAAAGAACAAAAAATGATAGACCATCTTTTCCGTCATCAGTACGGAAAGATGGTTTCTATTTTGACTAGGATATTTGGTTTAAACCATTTGGAAATGGTGGAGGATGCGGTTCAGGATACTTTTATTATTGCCATGCAAAAATGGCGGAATCAAATGCCGGATAATCCCGAGGCATGGTTGACCCACGCAGCAAAAAACAGGCTGCTTGATTTGCTCAGAAAGAGCAATGCTGAAAATAATAGGGCTGTAAAATTTGATAATGGCCCCTCTGCGATAGCCATCAGCCAACTTTTTATGGATGAAGAAATTGAGGATAGCCAATTGCGAATGATTTTTACAGCTTGTCATCCCGCATTGGATCCACGGGATCAGATTGCCTTTGCTTTAAAAACCATTGCAGGTTTTAGTGTCAATGAAATTGCTTCATCATTATTACTCAAAAAAGAAACAATTAAGAAAAGATTGTCCCGAGCGAGGAAAGCGATTAAGGAAAATAATATCAGTTTCAAAATTCCTGAAAAAAATGAATTGCTCAAAAGATTGGAAAGGGTACATGAAGTATTATACTTAATATTCAATGAGGGCTTTCATTCCAATCATAAAAAGATTTTAATTAGAAAAGATTTATGTGAAGAAGCATTGAGGTTAACTCAGTTGGTTTTGAAAAAAGAGGAATTGAGGAATGGTGCGGGTTATGCATTATTTGGATTGATGTGTTTTCATTTTTCTAGGATAGATAGTAAAATGTCCGATAATTTTGAAAGCATTGATTTAAAAAACCAAGATAGAAGCAAATGGTTTTTTCCACTGATTGAATTGGGGAATTCCGCCATGAATAAATCCTTGGAATACGAGGACGAATCTTCTTATCATATAGAAGCAGCCATAGCTGCCGAACATTTAAAAGCCAAATCTTTTGAGACAACGGATTGGAATAAAATCCTTGAATTGTATGAGTTATTATTTGAAATGTATGGAGATAATTTAACGGCATTAAATATTGCCATGATTTTTATCCAATTGAATGAAAATAAAAATGCCAGAAAAATATTGGATGATATCAAACCCCAAGAATTAGAACAGCGGGCTTATCTTTATTACGGTGTTGAAGCAGAATATTTTATTAATATAAATGAAAAAGAAAAGGCAATTCAATGCCTAGAAGAAGCCTTGTATAAAGTGACGAATAATTCGGAAAAAAATTATTTATTGGAAAAGAAAAAAAGGGTGGGGTGATGGAATTACTTTGGAATAAATTTATTAAATTAATAGCATTATGATTTTAATTTATACTCCATTCAATATAATATTCAGTTGTCTAATGTTTTTTCAGGCTTTGAACTGTCCAATATTTCCTGAAGAAAAAAGCCAAGTCAGTTTTATTAATTGGAATGGTTCGGAGCGTACGGAAGATATGAAAGAGACAGGAATTATATATTATTTTAATGATTTGGATGAATTAGAAAAAATAATTGAAGAAGTGCAGGACACTTTTTATTTTATAGGAATCAATGACTATTCATCAGTATTGTCAAGCTTGCCCAAAGGTATTTTTAATAAAAATAAAGTAATAGAAGTTCAATTGGATGTTCCAAATATTAATCACATAGACAGCAGGTTTTGGGAAATGAATAATTTGGAATCTATTTCTTATATTGAAGTGGGAGAGTTTAAGCATTTGCCAAAATCATTAATCAAGGCACCTAAATTAAATGAATTAAACATTTGGTTGGCTGACGAAAATTCTTCATTTCATAAAAAAATATACAAGGATGCTTTAAAAATAGGAATGAATACTCGTTATAATAGTGCATGTATTACGCTTGGGTCACAATTTCATATATGTCCGGATACCCATGTAGGTAGGCATTTTTGAAAAAATAAAAGACAATTTAAATGCATAGAATTATTGTATTGATGCCCATAATGACATTGATTCCTTAGAATCCAATGAAAATAAAATTAATTAGGATATACGTTATAATTACTCCGCTTAGAGTGAAAAAAATTCGATTTATTGATAAAGAATATCTCCTTTTAATATCATAACCCAGAATAATTATTCCATAAATAAGGGTTCCGAAAAATAAATAATTAAAAATCCAGCTGCCATCCAATAATTGATAAATAAAATATGGAATAAAGCAAGGAAAAAGACTGAATAAGGTGTTCCAGAATCTTACATCTACATTAATATTAGTTAGTGTAGATGTAAGATATCAATAATAAATCAAATGCTAATTGAATTACTTTTTTGAAGATATGGGTCAAGAAGAAGCAGACAACTAGACATTTTTATAAACACAGCCTTGCCAAGTGTTTTGTTCGCCTGACAATACCCCAATTAGACCTTGTGCGAGGTGAACAAACACACTCGCACGGCTAGGTTTTTCATTTTGTATAGTTGTGTCAAGAAGAAGTATATACTGGAATTTGAATCTAATATAATAGTATAATCTGCGTGGGCGAAAAGAAAAAACTTATAATTACTTGGATAGTGAAATAAATTAAACCCGTAATAATAATTGTAGTAAAAGATGGGCTGAATCTATAATTGAAATCTTGAATAAATAGTAGCTTTCTGTGTAAGTCGCTTAATTTTTATTTAGGAATATTTTGTTCCAATATCCTACGCTCTCATCCACCATTCCGACATAATTCCCCGATTTTTCGGAACCTTCTAAACAATGGACATATCTGGGAGCTGGGTATTTTTCTTTTCCTTCGTTTGGGAAAAAGATTTCGGTTTCCAATTTTTCAACCTATCTTTGGGTCATGCCTGCATTGATATGTTTTGTTTCTGGTAATTCAAAATTACAATATTTGCAGATACTTTTTTTAAATAACGGCTTGCTAATTTAACAGCAGATTGAACAACCTATGTCTAATAACCCTATGCAAAAGTTATTTATCTGGCGAGTACTTTTGAAAAAATTAATCCATATTATCAATGACTTAGGTTTTGTCCGGAAACTCATTTGACGATTTTAAATAAAGCCGAATATCTACTATGAAGAAAATAATATTCCTTTTCATTTTATTTCCGTTCTACATCTTTGCCCAAAAAGACTTTTACCAAAACGGATATACTTATACTAAGGCAGATACATTGCGGGGACAATTATCCTTTTCCCGTACTTGTTTTGATGTGAAACGATATGATTTGGATATTAAAATAGATCCAAAGGAAAAGATGATTGCGGGTTATGTGGATATGACATTTTTGGCAGTGGAAGAATTCCTGACTTTGCAGATAGATTTATTTTCCAATATGGATATAGATAATGTTTTGAGATTGGATAATAATCAGGAATTGGAAACCAAAAGGAGTTTCAATGCCGTTTTTATCAATATGGGAGAAAGGATTCCGAAAGGTGCCAGAAAAACAATCCGGATCTTTTATTCCGGGCATCCGACAATTGCGAAAAATGCTCCTTGGGATGGAGGCTTTGTTTGGGCAAAAGACGGATTGGATCGGGATTGGATAGGTGTGGCTTGTGAGGGAGATGGGGCGAGTATGTGGTGGCCCAATAAGGACCATCTTTCCGACGAACCTGATTCCATGAATATTTCAATAGCGGTTCCCAAGGAACTCACTTGTGTTTCCAATGGACAATTCCTAGGAACAGAAGATATGGAGAATGATTATACCAAATACCTTTGGGCGGTAACTTATCCGATTAATAATTATAATGTCACTGTGAACATTGGTCATTATGAACATTTTGCGGAGCAATATGAAAGCGAAGAAGCGGGCAAATTGGATTTGGATTATTATGTATTGGATTACAATTTGGAAAAAGCGAGAAAACATTTCAAACAGGTGAAACCAACCTTGTCTTGTTTTGAACATTATTTCGGACCTTATCCTTTTTGGAATGATGGCTATGCATTGGTGGAAACACCGTATTTGGGTATGGAACACCAAGGAGCCATTGCCTATGGGAATCAGTATCTGCGGGGGTATTTGGGAAGGGGAATACCGAATGATATGAATTTCGATTACATTATTGTTCATGAAACGGGGCATGAATATTTTGGGAATAGTGTGAGTTGTAACGACCATGCGGAAATGTGGTTGCACGAATCGTTTACAACTTATATGGAAGCCTTATTCGTAGAATGCACAAGAGGTTATGAAGACGCCATCCGCTACCTGAATTACCAAAGAGGGAATATCCGAAACCAAGAGCCTATCATTGGACCGATGGATGTGAATTGGACAAAATGGAAAAGTAGCGACCATTACTATAAGGGTGCTTGGATTCTAAGTACATTGAGACATGCCATAAACAATGATGATTTATGGTTCCGGATACTTAAAGAATTCCATGTGAAATACAGAATCCAGAATGTGGATTCAGAAGCATTCTTTGAATTTGTAAACGAAAAAACGGAAAAGGATTTCGATGCTTTTTTTGAGCAATATCTATACTATCCCAATATTCCTAAATTTGAATATTCGATTAAAAAGAAAGGGAGAAAGTGTTTTTTGCAGTATCGTTGGAGTGCGGATGTCGAGGGATTCGAAATGCCTCTTGCAGTTGAGGTAGGAAAAGAACGTATTATGCTAAAACCTACCCGAGATTGGCAAAAAGCCTTGATAAATATTAAGGATTCTAATGATTTCCGGGTTTTGGATAATTTGTATCTGATTGATGTTTTGAAGTATTAGAAAACCCGCTCTCGCTCTCATTGTATGCTGTAATAATGCCAAAGAAAGCCCTTAATTCTTTTTTATCCCAATCCATATATGCTTCGGAGTCAAGAATTTTACTGACTCGGACTGCGTTTTCTTTAGTGATTTTGGAACGGATGAACATAAGCCTGCAAACCCGGCTTGTATAATTCTCAATTATAGCGAATAATTGTTCATTATATAATTTATCGGAAGCAAATGTTGGTAGCATATTCTTACCATTATTGTCAGATTTATTGTTGGAGTCAACATTGGGAATGTAAGGCATGATTACCTTTTCCATATTATGCTCTATCATTTTGATTTTGCTATCCACACTAATTCTCAATTGTTCTGTGAACTCCTCTATTTTCATTTTCATTTTCTAAAATTTATCATTAGTTATTGGGAGACAATAATGATAAGGCAAGAGGAATGCCAGAAAAGGCATCGGCATTTCATTTTTTTTACTTATTGTGACTGCTATTGTTTTATAAAAGCAAATGGGATAATATGTAATTTGTTTTGAATAGGGTGCTTATGGCTAGGTATTCTTTTTCTGCTATAGCTGAGGTATAAGAAAGAAAGCAGATATATTAATGAAATAATTAGATTTCATTAACTTATTTTATCTTTGGGTGCATTTCAAAATGCCGTTCTTTTTCCGGAATAGTGGAATTGTACTAGAGTTGTCGCTCCGGAGGAGCGACAAAATGAATTGCACCCTCATCTTTTAACTGCACTTCATTTTGTCGTTTTGTCATTAGCCTATCCTAAATGTTTAGGAATAGTAATGTGGATTATACCAATCCCTATCTTTTTCCCTCTAGTTTATCAACATATTCTAAGGAGCCAAGCCTGAACCTAAATGCAGTCTTAGTCTTTTTCTCCAATCTATCTTCCAATTTGCAAAAAAATGCGGAATGTGCTTTTCCTTGATATTTTTTAGGATTGAAACAGTTCGGAATACCTTGCTGAATAAGGACTTTTTTAAGGAAAGTGAGTTGGTAATAATAATAGGGAACCAAAGGATTTTCCACATCTGCATCTTTAAGATATTGCAAGGATTTTCCTGATAAGGAGTAGTCTATTGTCTGCGCAATAGAAAATGTAGAGAGGAAAAGAAAAAAAAATCCTATGGTATGGGTTTTTATCATTTTTCTTCTTTTTAAATGATTTCAGTTACTTACAAGTCTCAGCTTACTTTACCAAAACATGGCCACGATTATTGGTTTCATTACATTCAATGACAATCTTATTAGAATCTACAAAAATGATTAAGGTCTTATTGTACTTGGTTTGGTGTTTCCTGCTGACTTTCATGCTGACTTTCATACTTTGTTCAGGAAAAAGAATGCCCTGTGTTTCCTCCAATCCCTCAAGGTACATTTGGTCAGCAGGAATAGCACCTCTGGAAAATTTCGGTGAACCGGCAAAATATGCCCCTACATTCACATTATCACCATCATCTTTTTTATCGCCAATGATATTTATCGCCCCTTTCCCAATATTGCTAACAATAAATTCTACATAGACATGTTTTTTATCTCTTTTGAGCATTATCAGACTATCCAAAACTAAATCCGGACATAATTTCCTATTGAAACCATTGCCGGAACCGCCTCCCGTATTAACCGAAAAGGATTCTATTCCACGACGTTCTTTTGGGATTTTTATTTTGTATTCAAAAGAACCGGACTGACCTGCTTTCAAATTGAATTTGCTTGCCGCAATTTTATTTTCAATCAAATCCCTGAATTGGTCAACATTGGTATTGCGGAGACTTTCATCCAGTTTGATAATCAACTTATCCTGATATTCGCTTTTAGAATCTTTAGCCAAAGCCTTGCTTCCTGTATTCGTACCCTTGAATTTAATCTTGAAACCCTTTTTCTTGGAACTGACAATTTCAGGGCTACTCATATAGATGCGATAACCCTCATAGCCTTTTTCATCTTGCGAAAAAAGCAATGAAATCGAAAAAAGTGTAAAAAAGCAGATGTGTAAAAATCTTAATACCATTATTATCGTTTTAATACCTTTACTATACTATTGTAAACGAAAGGAATTGGGTAAATGTTATGAAGCACAAATTACAAAGTTTCGTAATATCATTTACAGGTTCCTTAGCCAATTATCGTTCCAATTGATTTAAATACGGAAAGCATTAAGGAAAGTTTAAATAATTGGCATAAATTGCAGCCCGTGAATGTACCGTTTTTCATAGCAAACAAAGTAATTGGCAATTCTTCCTTATCACTGTCCAAACTAATCATTTGGATAAGCATTATTGCTGTGGCATTAGGAATGACGGTTATGATAGTGGCAACATCCCTTATTTCTGGTTTCAAGAATGAAATTTCTAATAAGATATTCGGAATTTGGGGACATATTACCATAACGGATTTCGAGAATGTAAGTTCAAATGCCTACGAAACTGCGCCGATTTCTACAGACCAGACTTTTTATCCCCATTTGGATACGGTCAAGAGTTTCTTGTATCCCTCAACATTCAGTTTTCTAGGTTATGAAAAAGAAGAGTGGGTAAGTGCAAAGGAAACCAAAGGCGGAATTTCCCATATACAGACATTTGCCCAAAGAACCGGAGTCATTAAAACCAAGGACGAAATCGAGGGGATTGTTCTGAAAGGAATAGGAAAGGACTACCATTGGGAATACTTGGATGACTTTCTGGAAGAAGGTAGTGAGCGTTTGGATTTTACGGATAGCCTGTCTAGTAGGGAAATACTCATTTCAAGGAAAACTGCGGATAGGTTAAAACTGGGTTTGGGAGATAGGTTCATGATTTATTTTGTCCGAGGAGATTTGCAAATCAAGAAACGGATGGAAGTGAAAGGTATCTATAAAACCGGTTTGGAAGAGTACGATTCCAGATTGGCGATTGTGGATATTAGGTTGATACAAGAAATCAACCAATGGAACTATGATGAAGTTTCCGGATTTGAGATTTTCATTGATGATTTGGGCGATTTGGAAGAAATAAGTTCTGCTGTCTATGATATGATTCCGATGGATTTGTGGTGTGTGAATATCAAGCAAAAAGAACCCAATATTTTCGGCTGGCTCGAATTGCAGGATGTGAATGAAATTGTTATCCTTGTATTGATGATTATAGTGGGATTGATTACTATGGCGACAGCACTATTGGTACTGATATTGGAACGGACGAATATGATTGGTATTCTAAAATCCTTTGGTGCTACGAATTGGACCATCCAAAAAATCTTTCTCTATTATGGTGCTTATATTACAGCGATTGGCTTATTAGTTGGTAATGTTGTTGGGATAGGACTTTGCCTCTTACAGAAATATGGAGAGATTATCAAACTATCTGAAGAGGATTATTATGTTTCGGTCGCACCCATTGATATGGATTTTTGGACGATTGTCTTTCTGAATTTCGGAACGCTGTTCGTTACTGTCCTGATACTGATTATTCCATCCTTATTGGTAAGGTTCATTACCCCTGTAGCAGCAGTCCGTTACAAATAAGCTGAAAATTAGCATAATAATCCATGCTTTTTTCTTGGTAAAGTGTCAAATTCAAATATGCTCTAAAATGCAAGAGCCTTTAGGAATCTGCTAGGCAAAACTTTCAGAAAAACAATCATCAATTTGTTTTTCCTTTTCCAAGACCACAGCCATGTTTTTAGGCTTTATGCTTCCGATTGCCAAATTAATATCATAACCCTTAATCCATTCTTGATAGTTTTCCGCTAATTGTTTTATGGCATCCATTACATACTCTATTTCTTCATTAGTATGTGTGGGATGAATGGACATTCTAATCCAACCGGGTTTATTGGAGCAATTTCCTTCGTTGATTTCACTGGTGATAGTGTTTGAATATTCAGGACTGACATTCAATAGGAAATGTCCGTATGTGCCAGCACATGAACAACCACCCCTTGTTTGGATTCCGAATTTATCATTCAATAATTTGACACCCATATTATAATGCAGATTATCTATATAGAATGAAATGACTCCCAATCTTTTCTTTTGTTCTCCTGCGAGGATATGCAGATTCGGAATTTTTTCCAATGAATCCCAAATGATTTCGTTCATCTTCTCTTTTATGAATGTTTTCGACACCCATTTCATCTTTTAATTGCATGCAAAATGCCACCCTGATTGTTTGGAGAAAACCGGGTGTTCCTCCATCTTCCCTAGCTTCTATATTATCAATGTATTTGTGTTCTCCCCAGGGATTCGTCCAATCCACAGTTCCTCCGCCCGGATTATCGGGAATAGAATTGGCATATAATTTTTGATTGAAAATCAAGATACCTGAAGAACCGGGACCGCCTAAGAATTTATGGGGTGAAAAGTAAATGGCATCAAGGTAGCGACCATTTTCATCATCAACATGCATGTCAATGGAAACATAAGGAGCAGAGCAAGCAAAATCGACGAAACAGATACCATTGTATTGATGTATCAACTCAGCAATATCCATATAAGGTGTCATAATTCCGGTAACATTGGAGCAGGAAGTTATTGCTGCAATCTTCTTCTTCCTATGTTTGTATTGCTCAAAGCTCTTCTTGAAATTTTCAACACAAACCAAACCTTTTTCATTCGGAGGAACGACAATGACATCCGCAATTGTTTCTATCCAAGTCGTCTGGTTGGAATGGTGTTCCATATGGGTGATAAAGACGATGGGTTTGTCTTCATCAGCCAAAGAAAGATTCTTTTTGAAACATTCGTGTATTTTCAATCCTAGGATTCTTTGGAATTTATTCACGACTCCGGTCATTCCCGAATTGGAAGATATCAAGACATCTTTTTCATTTGCACCGACATGTTTTTTAATGATTTGTTGGGCTTTATGATAGGCATAAGTCATAGTAGAACCCGTATCATTGGTATCCGTATGCGTATTCGCAACAAAAGGAAGCAGCTTTTTGAGCAAACGCTTTTCTATGGGTAGATACATCCGCCCACTTGCCGTCCAATCCGTATAGATGATTCTAATGGATTCGTGATAAGGTGTTTTTATCATTTGGTCCTGCCCAATGATATTATCACGATACTTCAAAAAATAATGTTCCAGATTAACCTTTGTTGAAATACTCATAGGATGAAATTTTAATTTCCTTTACAAATATCTATCGAATTTCTTGATTTAGGTATAATTAGCCTCTTAAATTTTCAGCTTGCTACCATCCTCCCGCATCATCTTCGCCCCGATCATCTGCAACACCCTCCAATTTGCCATTAGGTAAAACCAAGATGGCATCAACCCTACCTATCGGAATTCGTTTTTCTACAACATGTCCCATTTCCCTCAATTCATCTATCACTTCCAATGTCAATGAATTTTCTTCAACAAAAATCTTATCGGGAAGCCATTGGGAATGGAAACGCTTTTTATGGACAGCATCTTTCAGCCCCATTCCGAATTCGGCAACATTGACGAAAGTCTGGAAAACAGAAGTGATAATCGTACTGCCTCCCGGTGTTCCGACGACCATGAATAATTCATCGTCCTTTAAAATAATAGTAGGACTCATAGAACTCAACATCCTTTTTTCCGGAGCAATGGCATTCGCTTCATTCCCTACCAAGCCGAACTGATTGGGAACTCCCGGTTTTACAGAGAAATCATCCATTTCATTATTCAGGAAAAATCCACCACCTCCAACTACGATTTTTGAACCGAAATTCGAGTTCAATGTAGTGGTTACAGAAACAGCATTTCCCCATTGGTCAACGATGGAATAATGTGTGGTTTCTTCACTTTCGGGAATAGTGATTTCTCCTGCTCTTATCGAATCACTTTTACTTGCTTTATTAGGATTAAAATCTGTCATCCTTGTTTTCAGATATTCCTCATCCAGCATTTCTTTCCTAGGAACGGTCCAAAAATCACTATCACCAATATGTGTGGCACGATCTGCATAAACCCTACGTTCTGCCTCAGTGACCAAGTGGACATGTTCCTTGGATTGGAAGCCATATTCGGCAATGGGATATTGCTCTATGATATTCAATAATTGGCATAAAGCAATTCCTCCGCTGGATGGAGGAGGCATGGAAATAATGCTATAATTCCTATAAGGCTCTTTAGTTGGCTTTCGCCAAACGGCATTGTAGGAACTCAAATCTTCTTGACTTATGATTCCATTTCCCCTTTGCATTTCTGCAATGAGTAAATCCGCGGTTTTTCCCTCATAAAAACCCTTTTTCCCCTCATTCATAATCCTTTCCAATACTTCTGCCAAATCATTTTGGACTAATAATTCTCCTTTCATAAAAGGAGAATCTTTTATGAAAACATTGGTTTGACTATTTGCCTTTTTAATATCTGCTTGGTATTCATTTAAAATATCAGCTTCTCCTTGTGTCAATTTTATACCGTTTTTGGCTAATTCGTAAGCAGGTTCAACTAATTCTTTCCATGTCAATTTCCCATATTTTGAATTGGCTTTGACCATTCCATCCACTACACCCGGAACACCTACGGATAATCGACTTTTTGTACTCAAGCCCTTGATGACATTCCCAAGGGAATCCAGATACATATCCCTATGTGAAGCCTTAGGGGCTTTCTCTCTATAATCTAGGGAATTGATAGTCCCATCAGCATCTCGATAAACCAAAAAACCACCACCACCAATATTTCCTGCCCTTGGATAAACAACTGCCAATGCGAATTGTACTGCTACCGCTGCATCCATTGCATTTCCACCTTTTTTCAGAATTTCCAACCCTGCTTTCGTGGCTAGTGGATGGGCAGTAACAACCATAGCTTTTTCCGAAATACTTTGTTTATGGATAGGGTAGGTAACTGTTTCGGTTTTTTGCTTACAGGAACTACTCAGCAATACTATAGCAATTGCAGGGAGTAGTAAATGTAGAATGATTCTTTTTGTACTAGGCATAAATATTGATATAATGATAATGTAGATATGAATATTTGTATGTGGTGTAATTATAATTT
>JAHDHJ010000106.1 GCA_020631375.1 Saprospiraceae bacterium
TTTGTTTTATTATCAATCTCAATATTATTTTTAAAAATATCTGGGCGTAACAATTTTCTTTTCCTTGAAATCAAGATCATAACCCAACATGATTTCAAAAGACCCTCTGGCGGGTTGTTGTAATTTAGTAAGGGTATAATCATAAGCTGCTCCGACTCGCAAGCCATTCTTAAAAAAATAGGAGACCCAAACATCAGCAGAATCAAAGGAACTCCTTTGTCCTGCAAATTTTTCAATAGAGGAACGGAAAGAAACTCCTAACCAAAACGTATGGTAAAAGAATACGGAAAGATCTATATCGAATTCGGTAGGCGCTCCCACACTTCCAAAAGGATCATCGGATTTTTTAGCAAATCGTTTGAATAAAGCTACCGTTTTCACCAAAGCCATCGGACGGAATACAAAATTCTTTGATTTGTCCAGGGGAATCGCCCCTCCTGCTGAAAAATAATAATGACGGTATTGTTTAGCCCACATTTCTGTAGTCACATCATCACCTTTCCTATAATCGCTTTCTATGAAATGCGGAATCCCTACCCCCACAAAATATTTTTCCTGGTTATAAAAATACAAGCCCATTCCAACATTAGGTAGCCAAAGGCTCGGTGTAAAATCCTCGCTATAAGACTCATCGTAATTGTCCGACTCAAAATCAAGCCGATTCCAGTTCGCCCGCCAATTCGTAATCCCACCTTGAATTCCTATGGACATCTTATTCAACCCTTTGAGTGGAAGGTGATAGGCATAACTTATATTCGCCGTTATGGAATTCGTAGGGCCGATAATATCATTAATCAAACCAAAACCCAGACCGACCTTATCTCCTTTTATGGGAGAATGCACCCATAAGTTTTGGGAATGTGGCGCACCTTCTATCCCCCACCATTGCGTCCTATGCAAAGCCCCTAATGAAAGATAACCCCTTGACCCTGCATAAGCCGGATTATAATTTAATGTGTTGAACATGTATTTGGTGAACATTGCATCTTGTTGGGCTTCCGCCAATTGGAACATAGCAATGACCAATACGACAATCGTAGTAAGTTTTCTCATCAATAAGATATTTAGTTTAGTGTATTCTAACAAACAGTTTTCTCAAATCATATTCACATATTACCTATAGAGTGCATTCAAAATGCAATACATCCTTAACATTAGAATCAATGATTCTAGTCGGATATTTTCTCAATAATATTATAATATCAAAGGGGGATTGAAAGCTTCCAAAGCCCTCAAGAGCGTATGTCCACATAAAACAATCTCTAGAATGGAGGAACTCGGCTTTGTCTTTCCTAATTATAGCGTTGACAATAGTTGTGCCAAAACCACCATATGTCAGAATACTAAAATTTATATATTAAAAAACACATCATATCGAAAGCACTTTAACAAAATTCTTACATTTACCTCTACAAAAAACTGAAAATCAACAACATATGATTTTTTTTCATCATATGTTGTTAAAAAATAAAATCATTCCGATTCTAGTAGAAAGACCGTCCTATTTTGCTTACTTTTGCGATAGAAAAAAATCGGGATTTTGCTTATATTTAATAATTTGTTCGTAAACAGCGACTTATTATCTAAAGAGCAATTTCCTTACGGACTCTAATTACTTCAAGTCAATACAAAAACGTACTACTTTGACACTAATAAAATCAATTTCTGGTATCCGAGGGACCATAGGAGGATTTGCCGGAGACAACCTTACTCCACAGGATATCGTGGAATGCACTGCCGCATTTGGTCATTGGGTGAAAGAGCAAACATCCAATCCTAAGATTGTGGTGGGACGTGATGCCAGGATCTCAGGAGAAATCGTCAGTAACCTCGTTATTAGTACACTAAGAAGTACCGGGATCAATGTTATTGATTTAGGCTTATCCACTACGCCTACCGTAGAAATAGCTGTCCCCCTAGAGGGTGCCGGTGCGGGAATCATTATTACTGCCAGCCACAATCCCAAGCAGTGGAATGCATTGAAATTCGTAAATTTCAATGGAGAATTCATCTCTCAAAAGGATGGGCAAGATGTATTGGATTTGATTACTGAAAATGCAGTGGAATATGCCCCCGTCGATAACTTGGGTTCTTACACAAAAAAAGATGATTATATCCAAATCCATATTGATAAAATCCTGGCATTGCCATTGGTAAACGTGGATGCAATCAGAGCAAAAAATTATAAAGTAGTTGTTGACCCTGTGAATTCAACAGGGGCTTTGGCATTGCCTCCCCTTTTGGAACAATTGGGTTGCGAAGTCATTATGATCAATAGTGAGGTGAACGGGCAATTCGCCCATAATCCGGAACCTTTGCCTGAAAATCTTACAGAGCTATCAGGAGCCATTGAAAGCAATAAGGCAGACTTGGGCATCTCTGTCGATCCAGACGTAGACCGTTTGGCACTTGTTTGTGAAGATGGGGAAATGTTCGGTGAAGAATATACCTTGGTAGCCGTAGCGGATTATGTGTTGAGGAATAAAAAAGGAACTACCGTTTCCAATCTATCTTCTACGAGGGCATTGAAAGACGTTACAGAAAAAGCGGGATGCGAATACCATCCGGCTGCGGTTGGAGAAGTGAACGTTGTTAACAAAATGAAAGAAGTTCGTGCGGTCATTGGTGGAGAGGGGAATGGTGGTGTCATTTATCCGGATTTACATTTCGGGAGAGATGCCTTGGTTGGAATTGCCTTGATACTATCCCGATTAGCAGAATTCGGAAAATCACTTTCATTTTTGAGAAGTACTTATCCATCCTATCATATTGCTAAGAATAAAATCCAATTAAGACCGGAAATTGATTTGGATATTTTATTTCGTGAATTAGAAAAGAAATATTCAAACCAAGAAATAAATACGATTGACGGATTGAAAATCACTTTGGACACAGGAGATTGGATTCATTTGAGACGTTCCAATACCGAGCCGATTATTCGAATCTATACGGAAAGCGATTCCGATGTGATTTCCCAAAACCTCGCTAGAAAAATCCAAGCGGATATCAATGACATTCTGAAAACGAGCAATGTTTAAAACTACTATTCAGTAATGAGAATTTATTTTGATAATGCGGCTACTACTCCTTTAGACAAAGAAGTGCTAGACGCAATGTTGCCATATTTCAATGGTTTCTATGGAAATCCCTCCTCCATCCATGCAGATGGCAGACAAACCCGTACTGCAATAGAAAAAGCCAGAAGAACCATTGCCAATTCCATAGGTGCATCCATTGGAGAAATTTTCTTCACCTCGGGTGGCACCGAATCCAGTAATATGGCATTAAAATGTGCTGTAAGGGATTTGGGTGTGACCCGAATTATTTCTTCTCCTACGGAACACCATTGTGTTTTGCATACATTGGATTACCTAAAGAACAAGGGTACGAATGTCCTCTATCTACCCGTAGATTCCAAAGGAAAAATAAATTATGAGACATTGGCGGAAACGCTAAGGGATTCCGAAGAGAAAACGATGGTTTCCCTAATGTATGCCAATAATGAAATCGGCACTTTGCATGATTTTGGACAGATTGCTGAAATTTGTCAGGAACATGGTGCTTTTTTCCATTCTGATACCGTTCAAGCTGTAGGGCAATTCCCCATAGATGTATCCAAAACGCCTATTAATTTCCTTACAGGCGGCGCTCATAAATTCCATGGGCCCAAAGGCGTAGGATTTATTTATATCAATGGGGACAATACCGTCAAGCCTTATTTGGATGGTGGCTCCCAGGAGAGAAATATGCGTGGTGGTACAGAAAACCTTTATGGCATCGTTGGCATGGCGGAAGCTCTGGACATTGCTTGCCGTGAAATGGAAGAAAGAAAGACACATATAGATGGTATCCGTTCCTACTTCAAAAGCCGGCTCTTGAAAAATTTCAAGGGAATCGTTTTCAATGGTTGCCAAGAAAATTATTTGCACAAAGTATTGAGTGTATCCTTTCCCGAATCCGAAAATGGGGATATGTTACTAATGCTTTTGGACATGGCGGGCATCAGCGCTTCCGGTGGTTCTGCCTGTAGCTCCGGTGTTGAACACGAATCGCATGTCTTGGCAGCTATCAATGGCGACCCAAGCTATAAAACGGCTAGGTTTTCATTCAGTCACCATAATACCAAAGAAGAAGTGGACAAGGTTATTTCCAAATTAAAGGAATTATTGAATTAATCCTGTTCATCCAGTTTCGGAGGATTGAAATTTAATTCGAATCCAAGGCGCTTATTCGGTTCATCATCATCAAAATCTTCCCAGTTCGTCATTTCACTCACGAATTCTTCCATGTGTCGGACAAAGAAAGGAGTCTTTAATTCTTCCGGGCGATAAATTGCCACAGTTTTAGGTGGTGCTGGTTGCCCATAACCTTCAATGAAAGGATAATTAATAACGACCATAACCTTACCATTGAACAATTGTTGATAGACCAAAGCTCCATTATTCTTAATCATGTGGCGTTGTATATCATCACTGACTTGTTGGTACATTCCACTTTTCGTATCACCCAAAGACAATACGATGGCTTCTAGGTTTTCCAAATCTGACTTGACTTCTACCTTAGCTCCCAGTCCCGTTTCTTCGGACATCTTTTCCAACAAATCAATTATCTGGGTTTTCAGACTATCTTTCCAAACCTGTCTATATGATTTAGTATTTCCCAAGACCTCTTTGTATTGTCCTACCCTTCTCTTTAAATTTCCAAGACTATTCGTATCCATTTTTATTTTTATTTATACACAAACATCAATAAAACAATCTGTATTCCCAAATCAAATTAAATCAGAATAGCAAAACATCTGTTATATTGATGTTAAACAACTACAATATAACATAGGCATATGACAAAAAACCATAAATTTATTTAATAAAAATTTACTTTCAATTTAAATCATTATTAAAAATGAACTTTAAGCATTTCACTTTGACATTCCTTTTCATGGCAATTGCCGCTATTACTTTTGCTCAAAATGCCTATGTAGGAACTTGGAAAACTGTAGATGATAAAACAGGTGAAGCTAAATCCCACCTTGAAACCTATGAAGTAGATGGGAAACTCTATGGAAAAGTCATAGAAATCCTAGATCCAGAAAAAAAAGGTTCTGTCTGTGAACCATGTACAGGAGATAAAAAAGACCAACCTGTAGAAGGAATGGTATTATTGGAAGGACTGAGTAAAAAATCGGATTATTATACCGGAGGAACTATAACAGATCCGGAAAATGGAAAATCCTACAAATGTTATATCGAACTAAAAGGAAATGACAAATTAAAAGTGAGAGGCTATATTGGTGTCGCAGCATTAGGTCGTACACAATATTGGTATAGAATCAAATAAACTTAGATTATTTAACATTTAATCTACGCTTTTTTTATATAGCCAGACAATAATTGTCTGGCTATATCTGTTTATATGGTAAATCCAAAACAAACTAACAATTGTTCATTTTATAAACCATATTGAAAATTTGCGTATGATTCATCAAACTTACTCTACTGAAGATTTATTAAGATTTATTTACAAGGAAACCTCATCTAGGGAGTCTTCTCTCATGGCTAATGCTATTGAAAAGAGTTACCCTCTAAAAGAGGAATACCTTATGTTGAAGGATAGTATCCGACAGTTACCCAAGGTGGCTTTCTCCCCTTCAAAAAACACCATAAAGGCAATTCTTTCGCATAATGCCACTACGACATTGGAAACTTGCTAAGAATCCACTTCATGGTTTTATAAGCCCGTATCTTTCCCCTTAAGGATACGGGCTTTTTTATGTCCAAAATATAGCTTTATGATTTGAATAAACTTAACTTTGCCCCCAAATAATACCAAATCATATTTGCCATGTTATCAATGACAAGACCCAATATCAAATACAAAAGGAAAAAATATTCTGACGAGCAACTAACAGAACTCTATCTGAGGCTTTTAAAACCTAGAATGATAGAAGAGAAAATGCTCAAACTGCTCCGCCAGGGAAAAATCAGCAAATGGTTTTCCGGAATAGGGCAAGAAGCCATTTCTGTAGGAGTGAGTTCTGCCTTACATGAGGATGAATTCATCTTTCCAATGCACCGGAACCTAGGTGTTTTCACTACAAGGAATATTCCTTTGGAAAGACTATTTTGCCAATGGCAAGGAAAAGCCCTGGGTTTTACCAATGGTCGGGACAGATCCTTTCATTTCGGCACTACTGACTACCACATTGTAGGAATGATTTCCCATTTGGGCCCGCAACTCGCCTTGTCCAGTGGCGTGGCATTAGCCCATAAATTAGCTGGGGAAGGTAAGATTTCAGTTGCATTTACAGGAGAAGGCGGAACAAGTGAAGGGGATTTTCATGAAGCACTTAATGTGGCATCCGTTTGGAAATTGCCCGTCATTTTTGTCATTGAGAATAATGGATACGGATTATCGACTCCCACAAGCGAACAATATAATTGCATCCGCTTAGCAGATAGAGGGCAGGGCTATGGTATGGAATCTATGGAAATCAACGGAAATAATATTCTGGAAGTCTATGAGACTATCAGTACATTAGCAGAAGATCTTCGGGAGAATCCTCGTCCTATTCTGGTAGAATGCAATACTTTCAGAATGAGGGGACACGAAGAAGCTTCGGGAACAAAATATGTTCCTAAAGAACTTTTCGAAGAATGGGAACCCAAAGACCCTGTCTTGAATTTTGAAGCATTCTTGATAAAAGAAAACATACTCGACACCACTAAAATAGAAGCTTATAAGGCAGCTTTCAAAAAGGAAATCGAGGATGGTCTCAAAATAGCGGAAAATCAACCAGCCATTGTTTCTGATTCAAAAAAGGAATTGGAGGACGTATATGCTCCTTACCACCACATTCCTACAAGTGCTTCCGGAAATAAGACTGAAAAACGTTTCATTGATGCAATTTCAGATGGTTTGAAACTTGCTATGAAGAAGCATGACAATCTCGTTCTAATGGGACAAGACATAGCGGATTATGGTGGTGTATTTAAGGTAACTGACGGATTCATGAAGGAATTCGGAAAGGGTCGGGTCAGGAATACACCATTGTGCGAGAGTGCCATTTTGGGAATAGGATTGGGACTCAGCATTAAGAAGTGGAAAGCCATGGTAGAAATGCAGTTTTCCGATTTCGTAACTTGTGGTTTCAACCAAATCATAAACAACCTCGCCAAAACCCATTACCGATGGGGACAAAATGCCGATGTTGTTGTGAGAATGCCTTGTGGAGGAGGCATGGGAGCAGGTCCATTCCACTCCCAAACGAATGAAGCTTGGTTCACGCATACTCCCGGACTGAAAGTAGTTTATCCTAGTAATCCACATGATGCGAAAGGACTTTTATTGGCTTCTTTTGAAGACCCGAATCCGGTCATGTTCTTTGAACATAAAGGATTGTACAGAAGTGTGAGCGAAGAAATCCCAGACGATTATTATACCGTAGAAATCGGAAAGGCAAAAATTGCCCGTGAGGGCAATGATCTTTCTGTGATCACTTATGGGACCGGAGTACATTGGGCAATAAGAACCGCTGAGGAAACAGGAATTGATATGGAGGTATTGGATCTTAGGTCTTTACAGCCTCTCGATTATGATGCTATTGCCGCAACAGTTAAGAAAAACAATAAGGTGATTGTCCTACATGAAGATTGTATGTTCGGCGGAATAGGTGGCGAAATTTCAGCTTATATTTCAGAACACCTTTTTGAACATTTGGATGGTCCGGTCGTCCGGTGTGCAAGTATGGATACGCCTGTTCCTTTTTCTCCGATTTTAGAAAAGGATTTCTTGCCTATTGACAGATTCGTGGAGAAAGCGAAAAGGTTGATGGCTTGGTAAATATTTAATTCCAGTTGCGTAAAACGCAACAGACTTTAGATTTTAGTATTTAGACCATACATAATCGGATGATTTTTTACGAAAAGCATTATAAATCTAAGTACTAGAGCCTAAATACTGTATTTTGTTGTGTAAACCGCATCAGATATCAGTTGTAAAAAGGGGGATTTGAAAAACTCAAATCCCCCTTTATTCTTTTCACTTTAAGCAATAATAAGATTTCCACAACACTATCATTCCCAAAGAATCGTTTACTTTGTAGTATAATTCAATGCAAATGCGATTCTTACTATCTATTTTCGTTTTAATCATAAGTCTGAATGTCCTTTTTTCCCAAGAAAAAGAAATCGAATATGTGGATGAATCCTTCATCCGCTGTGAGGATTTTGTTTACAAGGATTATATTGCCTCTGTAAAATTCAATATTCTTGGAGCTGATTTGACCATGCCTATCATAGATATGAGCGATGGGCAATTGTTATTGAGTTTTGATGATTTGGAAGCAGATGTAAAAGACTTTTATTATACGATTGTACATTGCGACAAGGATTGGAAACCCTCGGAAGATCTTTCCGAGATGGATTATATAGATGGATATAGTGAAGAAGAAATTGATATTTTTGAATTTTCTTCCAATACATTACAACCTTATACCCACTACGAACTTGCCTTACCCAACGAGGATATGAGTTGGACCCTTTCGGGCAATTATCTCCTAAAAATCTATACAAGGGACGGAGAGGAAGATCTTGTTCTTACCCGAAGATTCGTTGTTGTTGACACAAAAGTCAAAGTCTCCGCAGAAGTCACTCGTGCATTTGATGTTAGGGAAATGGACAGCCACCAAGAAGTCGATTTCATGATTGACCATAAGGGCTATGAGATTCCTAATCCTAAGCAAGAAATTTCCGTTTCCGTTGTACAAAATGGAATGTGGCCAAGCATGAAGTCGAATATCAAACCTCTATTTATAAAAGGAGAAAGCTTAGAATATGATTATCAAGGAGAAATTCTGTTTCCGGGACTGAAAGAATATCGTTTCTTGGATCTGAGAAGTTTCAGGTATCGGACAGTCAAGGTAGATGATATTTATGAAAGTCGGGACGGAACAGATGTTGAACTTAAAAAAGAACGCTTCAGGTCAGAAACCCCCTATATTTATGAAAAGGATATGAATGGGAATTTTTTCATTGAGAACATTGATGATAAAGAAAGGGACATACGGGCAGACTATGCCTTGACAACCTTTAACTTATTCACTGAAACACCCTATGAAAAAGGGCAGGTTTATTTGATAGGAAAAATTACGGATTGGCAATTATCGGACAATTACAGAATGACCTATAATGAACAAACCAGAACCTACCAGACTTCCGTTTTTCTTAAGAACGGCTACTATAATTATCTATATGCCTATGTTCCGAATGGTTCTGATGAAATTGATTTCTCCGAAACAGAAGGCAATTCCTACCAAACAGATAACAACTACACCATTATCGTCTATCATCGTCCTTTTGGAGGAAGATATGACCAAGTCATAGCGGTCTATTCTATTAATTCCCTTTAGTATGTTTTTCCCATTTATTGTTTTTTCCAAGCAATAATCCTACACTCTTTACATCTTCAAATAGGCAAATATGTACTATTAAATACATATTCATGAAATTCCTCGTATATCATAAAAGATTTTACAAGGGAATAATTATCTTTGGATTGTTACAATATAACACAAATATTCCCCTACCCAATACTATAAAAATATTAATGCAGGGTTTTCCACCCAATTACCTTTAATTTTACCTAATACCACTTATTTTATAAAATCTAAAAGGATATGAAAAAGATTTTACTCTTTATTTTAGCCATCTGTTTTAGCCAATTCATTTATGGACAGTCCAGTTCGGCAACTTATAGTACAGGAGACATCCCAACAAGCTACCTAGCTTATGATGCTAGTTGTAATGGTCCGGTAACGACACTAGATGTTACTATTCCTGCCGGAATGTTTGTCACAGGTATCGACGTGTCTTATGATATGACAGCAGCAACGGGTGCTTGGATGTCTGAACAGAATTCCCAAATCTATTGCCAAGATACCGGATTAGACGAAGGTGCTTATGTTTTGGGATCCGGTGGTAATTCCGGAGGCACCGAATCCTATTCAAGAACAGGTCTCAATATTGCGAATGGAGTAGATGCCGACGGTCTTATTACTTTTGAGATGAGAGCCTTTAGGAGTTGGGGTAGTGCTGATGGTGGAGTATGTAATTTGCAATACCAACAGATTAATAATAATACTTGGACAATTACAGTCCATTATATAAATCCTCCTAGCTGTTTACCAACTTCCAATCTTGTAGCAAATAATGTATTCGATACATCTGCGGATATATCTTGGACAGAAAATGGCACGGCTACTGCTTGGGACATCGAATTCGGCCCAACAGGTTTTACACCCACGGGAACACCTACTGCCGGCTATGATGATGTGAATAGTACAATGGCTACGCTTACAGGCTTGTCCGATGTTACAGACTATGATGTTTATGTAAGGGCTGATTGTGGCATGGACAATACATCAGATGTTGCGATCTGGATAGGACCATTAACTTTTACAACTCTGGCATCCCTACCAGTCTGTGGTGATAATATCACAGGTCTATGTTATAGCCAAACCGGCGTGCAAGAGGTCTTAGTTAATTTTTCTGTTGATAATCCCGGAGATTGGGCTCTTTTGACATTTAATGCAGGCCAAGTAGAAACTTGTTGTGATGAGGTATTAGTCTATGACGGACTCAATGGAACAGGTAATATTTTATATGGATCATTAACAGGAGGCGGTTTAGCAGATTATTCCGGAGAAGGCACGATAATCAGTACAACCGGCTTTTTATCTCTGGTTATTAATTCTGATGGTTCTGTGACTTGTGGTACAAGTGGCTATACTCCATTTGATGTAACAGTGAATTGTACACCTCCTCCTACTTGTTTGGCTCCTTCTGATTTTACTGCCAGTAATATTACAGCTACTACGGCTGACTTGGCTTGGATAACAGGCGGAAGCGGGGAAACTGCTTGGGATATAGAATGGGGTCCGACTGGTTTCACACCTACCGGAACTCCCACAAATGATAATGTTCCAACAAACCCATATACCTTGTCTGCTCTTCCCTCCAGTAGTACTTTGGATATTTATGTAAGAGCCGATTGCTCATTGGATGATACCGATGCCTCCTTTTGGACAGGTCCAATAACGATTACTACTGCTTGTGTAGCATTTACTTCTTTCCCTGCTTGTGAAGATTTCGCTGCTCCCGGAATCCCTAATTGCTGGGCTGTACAAGGTCCTGCGGATTGGGAAGTCGGTACTGCCGGATGGGGTGCGGAATTTGCAGGAGACCATACTCCCGGAGGTGGAACAAATTACATCTTTGCCGATGGCACGGATGTTCCGGATGGAGAAAGTATAGAACTTTACACTCCATTTTATGATGTTTCATCGCTAAATGCCCCTTACCTATCTTATTGGGTTTTCTCCAATAATGAAGATGATCCGGGTGACAACAATACCCTTACTGTTGAAATGTGGGATGGTACAGGATGGATATTGGCTGAAACAATACAAGGTGATTACGGGGGTTGGACTGAATTTTCAATTGATGTAAATCAAACTGCAACCATAACAGGAAATGAAATCCAATTCCGTTTTACTTTCATTTCTACCACTATTGATAATGATTATGAGAATGATATACTTCTGGATGATGTCTGTGTAAAGGAACGTCCTGAAAATGATATGGCAATAACAGCTATTACCGCTCCTGCATCAGGTTGTGGATTAGGAATGGAAGATATTACGATTGAAGTAAGCAATCTTGGTTTCCAAACGCAAGGAGGATTCTTTACCAATTATTCTGTAAACGGAGTTGTACAAACTGCGATTCCCGATGGATTCATTACATCCAATATCATTTCCGCTAATTCGATTTCTTACACTTTTGCTACACAATATGATTTTTCTGCTCCGGGAACGTACACTATACAAGCCTGGACTGAATTACCTACGGAACAAGATTTTACCAATGATACGGCTACTGTAGTCATTACAAATGTTCCTGTTATATCTGCTTTGCCTTATACTAACGATTTCGAATCTGGTGATGGTGGGTTCCAAGTAGAAAACCTAAGTGGAATTTCTTCTATCGTTTGGGAATTGGGAGCACCTAGTGGAGCAGCAATTAATACTGCAAACAGTGGAGTGAATGCATTTGTAACTAATTTGGCAGGCAATTATGAAAATAACACCGAAACTTATTTGACTTCTCCTTGTATGGATTTCTCAAATTATGCTGTAGATCCTGAATTGTCCTTTGCCTATATCATAGAATCCGAAACTAACTGGGATGGTATGTGGGTAGATATCTCCATTGATGGGGGAACCACATGGGAAAGACTTGGTTCATCCGCCGATCCGACTTGGTACAACAATACCACAGGAGATGAATTCTTCGATGGAAATACGGGAGGTTGGAATATTGCCACACATAGCCTAGACGGTTCCGCTGGAGAGGGTAATGTAAAAATCAGATTCGTATTTGATTCTGATGGTAGCAGTTCTGCCTTTGATGGTGCCGGAGTTGATGATATTTCTATCATAGATGTTTGTGTTGCCGGATTTAACTTAGCTGCCACGACAGTGGACGAAACGAAAGAAAACACCTCTGCTGATGGAGAAGCAAGCATCACTCCTGGTACAGGTGAGGCTCCATACTCATACATGTGGAGTAATGGGGAAACTACCAACACCATAAGCGGAGTAGAAACAGGCACTTATACTGTAACTGTTACGGATACCAATGGCTGCCAAGATGTCTTAGCTGTTTATGTAGGTTTTGAGTGTCTGGCTTCTATAGTCGATGACATTTCCTATATTCCCGAAACACAGAACACGGTAACTTCTGATGGTAGTATTACCATAAGCACATCCTCAAGTGCGGCTCCTTATGATTATGTTTGGAGTAATGGCATGAGTTCCTTAGGGGATGCATCCAATTCCAATACGATTTCCGGATTACAAGCAGATATTTATTATGTTACCATTACGGATGCCAATGGCTGTTCTGATGTAAGCTCTGTTGTTGTAACTTCTACATGTGCCGTAAACTTAGCAGCAACTTATACTTCTTCGGATGAATCCGTCGTAGGTGCAGGAGATGGTGCTATTACTGTTACTCCTAATTCGGGAACGGCTCCTTATTCTTATGATTGGTCAACTGGAGGTTCTGGCGATACTGAATCAAATTTGCCGGCAGGTACCCATTCCGTTACAATAACGGATGCCAATGGCTGTTTTGAGGTCGTATCTGTTGTTATAGGGAGTACTTGTCCTGCCAGCCTTGGAGTTACTACTACTTCAACTGATGAAACAGTGGAAGGATTCAATAATGGTACAGCATCTGCCAGTACTAGTAATGGAGAAATTCCATTCTCATATCAATGGAGTAATGGTGAAACAGGAAATACTATTCTGGACCTTGCTCCCGGAGATTACACCGTTACTGTTACGGATGCCAATGGTTGTAATGAAACAGCAATGGTTACTATTGCTGTTGGAAATTCAGTAAATGTTGCCAATATTACTGCTTTGAGCAATATTAATATCATGCCTAATCCTACTAGGGATTTCACTACTTTACAAGTAGCATTTTCTGAAACTGTAGATTTGGAAGTGGAATTAATGACTATGCTAGGACAAAAAGTTGAGCGTTTTGAATTCAATAATACTTCTAGCGAAAATGTAATGCTTGATTTAACGAATGTACCATCGGGTATTTATTTTGTAATATTGAAAGTGGAAGGGAATTTCCATATAGAAAGGATTATGAAATCAAATTGATCTGAATAAAATTTTTAATAGCAAACAAAAAATCCGCTGCTTCCAAAGGAAGCAGCGGA
>JAHDHJ010000107.1 GCA_020631375.1 Saprospiraceae bacterium
GTTTTAACCTACAACTTTTTCCTCTAATAATTTCTCCAGTTCTTCCTCCTCCAATTCATCTTTTTCCACCCGTAGGTTATCTATGATGAAACCTTGCCTTTGGGGAGTGTTCTTGCCCATATAATAGCCCAATATCTTTTCGATATTCGTATCCTCATTCATGATGACAGGTTCCAAACGAATATCATCACCAATGAAATCAGAAAACTCGTCCGGAGAAATTTCACCCAAGCCTTTGAATCGGGTAATTTCTGCTTTTCCCCTTAGTTTGTCAACTGCATTTTTTCTTTCTGTTTCCGAATAGCAATAAAAAGTCTGCTTTTTATCCCTAACCCTAAACAATGGAGTTTCAAGAATATACAAATGTCCATTCCTTACCAAATCTGGGAAAAATTGCAGGAAGAATGTCAAAAGCAATAATCGGATATGCATTCCATCCACATCCGCATCTGTAGCGATAATTACATTATTGAATCTCAAATCATCCATGCCATCTTCTATATTCAAGGCATGTTGTAATAAATGGAATTCTTCATTTTGATATACGACTTTCTTCGTCAATCCAAAACAATTCAAGGGTTTTCCCCTCAAGCTGAATACTGCCTGGGATTGGACATTTCTGGCTTTGGTTATGGAACCGCTGGCAGAATCTCCCTCGGTAATGAAAATACTGGAAGCATTTTTTAAATCAATATCTCCTTTCTTATCATTGAAATGTATTCTACAGTCCCTCAATTTCTTATTGTGAACCTTGGATTTTCTCGCCCTTTCATTGGCTATTTTCTTAATGCCGGCAATTTCTTTTCTTTCCCTTTCCGATTGCAGGATTCGCTTTTGGATAGCAGTCGCAGTTTCTGGATTCTGATGCAGGTATTTATCTAAATCCTTTTTCATGAAATCCACAATGAATTTCTTAACAGTAGGCCCATTCGGACCAATATTCTGTGAACCGAGTTTGGTTTTGGTCTGTGATTCGAAAACAGGTTCTTCCACTCTAATACTTATGGCTCCCATAATAGAAGCCCGGATATCCTTAGCGTCATAACTCTTCTTGAAGAATTCCCTTACAGTTTGTACTATAGCATCCCTAAAAGCAAGGAGATGAGTTCCTCCTTGGGTCGTATTTTGTCCATTGACAAAAGAAAAATATTGCTCCCCATATTGGTTTCCATGGGTCATGGCAATTTCAATATCATCTCCCTTTAGGTGTATGACAGGATAACGATGTGTTTCCACTTCGGTTTTCCTCATCACCAAATCGTAAAGCCCCTTACGGGAAACAATTGTTTTTCCGTTGAAGTTAATACGTAGTCCCGCATTCAGATATGCATAATTCCATAGTTGGTTTTCTACGAAATCAGAAACAAATTTATAATTCTTAAATATGGAAAAATCCGGAACAAAGGAAACCATTGTGCCATTTTCCTCATCCGTACTAGTAATTCTGTGTTCTTTGACAAGTTCACCTCTTTCGAACTCTACCACCTTGGCTTTGCCCTCCCGAATGGCTTGAACATAAAAATAATCGGACAAGGCATTCACTGCCTTAGTACCCACACCATTCAATCCAACGGATTTCTTAAAAGCCTTGGAGTCGTATTTACCTCCGGTATTGATTTTAGAGACACAATCGACCACCTTACCCAATGGAATCCCCCTTCCAAAATCCCTTATGGTAACTTGTCCCTCTTCTATGGAAACATTGATTTCGCTACCATGCCCCATAACATACTCATCAATGCAATTATCAAATATTTCTTTGACCAAAATATAGATACCATCATCGGGTGTAGAGCCATTTCCTAATTTACCAATATACATTCCCGGTCTTAAACGGATATGCTCTTTCCAATCGAGTGATCGTATATTATCTTCTGTATATTTCACTTTAGCCATAATAAATCAACTGTGGTTTTCTGAATTTTATGTTTGGATGTATTCTTAGTACAAAGAAACGATTTTTTATTAAAACAAATTTTTTGTTTTACAAAAGTAATTATAAAATATTTTGTTTCCAAATAAAATATTGATACAAATAGCTTCTCATATGATAAATTAATAACTTGCTTTTTTATTGCTAAAATGACAAAACATGAGGGGATTTTTCATTTTTATTTTATGTTTTATTTTTATTGGAGCTTTTGGACAGAAAGCTGGAATTGCAATTGTAGATGTTTATCCGGATAGTGAGCAAGGGATTCCTACCGCATCGGATGAAGTATATGATAGTGAGGCATTTACCGGCGCACACGCCACGTTTCCCTATGGAACGATAGTCAGGATATTAAACCCAGATAACGGAAGAAAAATAAATGTAGTCATAAATGATAGAAAGGTTTTTAAGAACGGAGTCTTATTTATGATTTCCAAAGCTGCTGCAAGTAGAATAAGATTGGGAAGAAAAGCAAAAGCTGAATTTAAGATTATTAGCTGGGGGTTTGAGGGTTTGTTTTCTGATAAGAAGAATTCTATTGCGGTGAATAGTGGGAAGCGAAAAAAGAAAGGGGAAGAAGACAAAGTATTCGAATCAAAAAAACTTGTTCAGCATAAAGGGAATAGTGCAAGTATTTATATAAAATCTGAAGACAAGCCGGAAATTCAAGAAAATAATGGATTGGAATCCCATGATGATGATGATGATGGGGAAGAGCATGATGTTTCATTGGCATTAATGCCAATGTTCACTAAACATTTCAGAGCTTATGATACTTATATTGCTTCGGCAAATAAAAAAGAATTCCGAGGTTATGGATTACAGATGGGAGTCTATAGGGAATTCAATAATGCCATGAAAAAAACGGCAATGTTTCAGGAGAATTGGTCTAGTGATATAATCTTATTAAAGAAAAACGGAGCTTATCATTTATTGATTGGACCTTTCCCGGATAAGCGTAGCGTATTGGAATATCAAAGACAAGCGGAAATGGCAGGCGTAAAAGGATATGTGACTTCAATGGCAAAATATTCCGCTTTGGATACTTATACATTCAATTCAAAACGAAAAGGGAAAACCGCTTATTCTATTCAAATCAAGCAATTTAAGGAATTAGGAATTTCCTTAGAAAAAGTGGAAGCTCTACGGGATAATTCTTTTTCTGATATTATGATCCAATCAAAAAAAGCTGCGGGTGGAATAACGGTCTATAATATATTATTAGGCTCTTATTCTTCAGAAGAAGAAGCCAATGATTTTTTGGAAAGTATAAGGGAAAGTAATTTGGAGGGGCAAGTTGTGAGGTATTGAACATTCCTAGGTAGGAGGGAGGGACAGTATTAATCCTTTTTATAATTTTAAAATCTTTCCTTGTTTGAATACAGTATCATCAAATATATAAAATGTTTTATACTGGACAAAAAAACGGAAAGACTAAAAAAGTGATTTAGATGTTATAATTTATATCTTTTTTTGCAAAATCAAGATAAGTATTCTAAATCACTCTTTTTTGTTTTTACCTAGAAATTAATTTTCCAGAATAACAAACTCTAAGGGTTTTGGTTTTTCTTTTTTATTTCATGTAAGGAGAAATCTTTTTATTGAATAATTTTTTTTCCGTTTTGTGATCGACATGAAGGCTGATAATTTTTACATTTTTTCGACCGTAATGTTTTCTGCTAATCATTTTAATTAAATGCCAGGCAGCGGCTACGGTAGCACTCTCATTATCGGGGATGGAACAAGTCATAGCCATTGTTGCATTTTCCCATGCTTCGAACTGACAGGATTGTACGCCGTATTTTTCACCTAATTTTCTTTCTTCCTCGATGGTTGCCCGATTGGGTTCGAGTTTTCTGAATTGGTAATCTATGGCGAGATGCCTTTCGATTCTTTTTGGTTTCATGGACTAAATAAAGGCTGTATTTTTAAATAAGGCTAGAGTGTTACAAGTTATAAATATTTCTAAGCAAAAAAAATAGAGAAGGACCCTAAGCCAATTCCAAAGCGATTTTCATCATGTCCATATAGGATTGTTCCCTTTCCTTAGAACTGGCAGAAGCTCCTGTTTTAATATTGTCACTGACGGTAAGGACAGACAGTGCTTTTGCTCCTAATCTCTTGGCTATGGTAAATAGAATTTGGGTTTCCATTTCCACGCCTAAAATCCCATGCCTTTCCCATTTGTCCCAACGGTTTGGATTGTCATCATAAAAAGTATCCGTACTGAAAATAGAACCTTGGATGGTATTTATTTTTAATCTTTTGGCAGTTTCATATGCTTGGTATAACAAATCAAAATCTGCTGTGGCAGCATATTGGAAACCATTAAAATAAGCCATGTTCGCACCAGAATCACCTGAAGCACTCATCGCAAGAATAACTTGTCCTACATTCAACCGTTCTTGGATAGCCCCGCAAGTTCCTACACGAATTACATTTTTAACCTTATAGGTTTCTATTAATTCATTGACATAAATCGCAGTACTTCCCATACCCATTCCCGAACCTTGGATGGAAACTCTTTTTCCATTATAATATCCGGTATAACCGAACATATTCCTTACATGATTATAACAAACCGCATCCTCTAATAAATTTTCCGCTACATATTTAGCCCGTAAAGGATCACCCGGTAATAATATCGTTTCCGCAATATCCCCAACTTTCGCTTCTATATGAATACTTCCCATTTTTTAAATTATTTTAATAATAAAAAAATACAATAACAAAACCATTCACAAATAAATTAAATCACCCACTCACGAATCACGAATAAATGAATCACAAATAAATCAAGCCCCATAAGGAATCCAAATATTTTTCACATGCGTAGCATGACGTAAAAAAGTCTCACCCTCACCATGCGCTTTATTGCTCCAATCCCTATACTTTCCAAAATTGACCCAAGTACGTTTCATATTGTCACTAGCAAATAATTCCATATTCTTACTTCCTGCCTTAGTGCCGAAATACCAAATTGCAGCGACATCATCATGTTTTGCCAAAACGTTTGCCAATTCTTCTTTTACACCCGTAATGATATTAATTGTTCCGGCAGGAACATCCGAAGTTTCCAGAATTTGATAAAAATCTGTGGCAGAAAAAGGGTGTTTTTCCGATGGAATAACGACAACGCTATTGCCCATCGAAATAGGAGGAATGACAGTAGAAATAAAACCCAATAAAGGAGATTCATCCGGACAAATAATTCCCATGACTCCGATACATTCTGGCATTGCCAATGTTACATTTCTGAATTGGGTGGAATGCACTTTACCATCATATTTATCCGCCATAGCGGCATAATAATAAATCCTTTCAATGGATAAATCGACTTCTTTTAGTGCATCGGCTTTGGATTGACCCGTCATTTGGACCAGACGATTAGCAAATTCCTCCTTGCGATAAGCCAGATTTTCGGCAATATAATACAAAACCTGAGCCCTGGCATGACCCGAACGGGCTGCCCATCTTCCATTTTTGTGAGCAGCTTCTACAGCATTTCTGATATCCTTTCTGTTACCAGTGGATACTTCGCCAATGGATTCTCCTTTTGGATTTTTAATGACAGTGCTATAACCACCATCTGGTCTGGCTTGTTTGCCACCAATATACATTTTGGCAGTTTTATCAATGCCCGATGGAGGATTATTTTTTGATTTGGTATTGCTGATTTTCGGCAAAAACGGTTTTTTGGAAAACTCAGAATCAATCTTCGGTTTCACATATTCGTACAATCCCTCTTTTCCTCCTTCCCGTCCGAAACCGGATTCTCTGTAACCTCCAAAACCTGCTGCTGCGTCGAATACATTCGTACAATTTATCCAAGCAACTCCAGCCTTGATTTTAGGAGCAATATCCAATGCGAGATTGATATTTTCAGTCCAAATACTACAAGCCAATCCATAGCGGGTATTGTTAGCCAATTTGACGGCTTCTCCATGTGATCTGAATGTCATGGCAACAAGTACCGGACCGAAAATTTCTTCCCTTGCAACAGTTGCTGCTGGAGAAACATCCGTGAAAATGGTAGGAGGGTAGAAGTAGCCATCCTTGGGGCAAGCCCAAGAGGGTTGCCATAAATCACAGCCTTCCTTGACCCCGAGTTTTACCATTTCAGTGATGGTTTTCAACTGAGTGGCATCCACGATGGCACCCATGTCTATACATTTGTCCAAGGAATCTCCGACCCTTAGGTTTTCCATCCTTGTACGGATTTTTTTGTATAATTTTTCTGCCACACTTTCTTGTACCAATAACCTCGAACCCGCACAACAGACCTGACCTTGATTGAACCAAATCGCATCCACTATGCCTTCGACCACACTATCCAAATCCGCATCCTCGAATACGATGAATGGAGATTTTCCACCCAATTCGAGAGAAACTTTCTTACCCGATCCGGCGATAGATCTTCTTATGATTTTACCTACTTCCGTCGAACCGGTGAACGCTATTTTGTTGACATCCTTATGTTCTACCAATGCAGCACCAGTCGTACCGTGTCCAGTAACGATATTGACCACTCCTTTGGGCAAAGCGATTTGTTCGCAGATTTTAGCGAAAAGCAAGGCAGTCAGCGAAGTGGATTCTGCGGGTTTGAGGACTAATGTATTTCCCATTGCCAAGGCAGGAGCTATTTTCCAAGCAAGCATGAGTAAGGGGAAATTCCAAGGAATAATTTGTCCGATGACACCTATTTCCTTGTAATCGCTGAGTTCTGTATCCCGCAATTGTGCCCAACCAGCATGATGGTAAAAATGTCTTGCGACCAATGGAATATCAATATCCCTAGTTTCTCTGATAGGTTTTCCATTGTCCATGGATTCCATGACGGCAAACAACCTGGAATGCTTTTGTATTTGCCTTGCAATGGCATACAGATATTTCGCCCTTTCATGTCCACTCAATGCTGCCCAATCCCCTAATGCGTTCTTAGCAGCAGAAACCGCATCGTCCACATCCTTGGCACTGGCTTCGGAAATTTCAGCTAATTTTTCCTTGGTAGATGGATTGATGCTATCAAAATATTTACCTGCTGCCGGTTTTTTCCATTTGCCATTAATAAACAATTGGAATTGTCTTTTATGTTCATCCAAATATTTATTTACTTCTGCCGGACTTTCCGGAGCTGGACCATATTCCATGGTTTCGTATATTTCTTTGATTTTCATTTCTTGTTAGATTTTAGACGCTAGATTTTAGATATTAGTATTTCAATAAAAAAATGGTCTAATATCTAATGTCTGTTTTTTTATACAATTATGCCATTGGATGTCTGAATGAAGCAGAATATCTTCCAGTGACGAAATGTTCCAATTGTCTTTCAATATCACCAAGCAAACTACTCGCTCCGAATCGGAATAATTCCGGTCTGAGCCATTCGTCTCCCAATTCTTCTTTGATAAGGAAAAGATAGTTCAAGGAATCTTTTGCTGTTCGGATGCCGCCGGCAGGTTTATATCCTACTTTGTATCCTGTCAGTTCATGGTATTCCCTAATGGCTCTCGTCATCACCAAACTGACCGGAATTGTTGCGTTGACACTTTCTTTTCCTGTACTGGTTTTAATGAAATCGGAACCCGCCATCATGCTCACCCAACTGGCTTTGGCTACTTTCGTGAAAGTGGAAATTTCCCCTGTTGCCAAAATGGTTTTCATATGGGCTTCGCCACAAGCTTTCCTACATGCGGCTACTTCCTCGTACAATTCTTTCCATTTGGATTCATGAACCAATCTACGACTGATAACGATGTCTATTTCCTTTGCTCCCGCAGCAACGGACAATTCTATTTGTTTCAATTTTTCCTTTAAAGGAATTTGTCCGGCAGGGAAACCTGTGGAAACTGCAGCAATAGGTAGGTCACTACCTTTTAATGCTTTGGCAGCATTGCCTATCATATTGTGATAAACACAAACTGCTCCAGTTGTGATTTTGGTGTCGCCCATGCCTAATTTTTCCAATAAGTCCTGCCTCACAGGGGACATGGCTTTGGCACAAAGCCGTTCTACATTCCCCTTGGTATCGTCACCTGCAAGTGTGGTCAGATCTATGAAGCCTATGGCTCTCAAAAGCCATGCAGCTTGCCATTCTTTTTTGACTGACCTCCGTTTTCCCAAGCTTGCCGCACGCCGTTCGACAGCACTTCTGTTAATATGTATTCCTTTGAAAAGATTGGCATCGAATGGTATTCCATCATTTCTTTCGATATGATGGGCAACACGCTTATCGGATGCTGTTTTCTTCGTTTTGGTATTTGCCATATTGTAAATAATTTATTTTTTTCTTTTTATATTGTCAATCCAAGGGGTTCTTAAAGGGATTAATTTATAGTTGCTCTCTAAGTCTAAATATGCCCTTATACTACACAACTAGACAAAATGAAAAACCTAGCCGTGCGAGTGTGTTTGTTCACCTCGCACAAGGTCTAATTGGGATATTGTCAGGTGAACAAACACCTGACAAGGCTGTGCTTTTATAAAAATGTCTAAATATGCCCTCATATTATTGTTTTAATAATCAGTGGTTTTTCTTTTGCTTTTTCAGCAGCAATCTCATAGGCATCATCCATAAATTCAATTGCCTTATCAAAAAAGGAGCTGTCATTAGCATACAAAATAGCTAAAGTTTCTCCTTTTTTTACAAAATCTCCAATCTTCTTTTTTAGAACGATTCCAGCTCCGAAATCTATTTGGCTGGCTTTGGTTTCCCGACCTGCTCCTAGCTTTACGGATGCCAAACCAATATCCAATGCATTCAATTGATTGATATAGCCATCTTTCTTGCTTTTGTATTCTCTTGAATATTCGGTTTTGGGTAATAAATCGGTATTTTCAATTACGGAAATATCGCCTTTTTGGATCCTTACCAATTCCTTGAATTTATCAAATGCGGCACCGGATTCGATGAGTTGTTCAAGTGTTTTTCTTGCTTCATTTTTGTTTTTAGCTACTTGGGCTAGGACGAGCATATGACTTCCCAATTCATAACAAAGTTCAGTCAAATCAGTAGGACCTTTTCCTTGCAAGGTATCAATGGCTTCCTTGACTTCAAGTGCATTTCCGATAGTCATTCCAAGGGGTTCGTGCATTGCGGTAATAACCGCCCTGACTTTCCGATTCATCTTAGCACCGATACTGATTAGGACTTTCGCCAATTCTTCGGCTTGTCCTACCGTTTTCATATAAGCCCCGTCTCCTACCTTGATATCAATAACGATGGCATCCGCTCCACAAGCCAATTTCTTACTCATGATACTGGATGCAATGAGGGAAATATTATCTACAGTTCCGGTAACATCCCTAAGGGCATAAAGTTTTTTGTCGGCGGGAACCAAACTTTTATTCTGACCACAAATGGCGATATTGTACCGCTTCACTTTATCAATGAATTCTTCCCCGCCCATATCTACCGAAAGACCTTTTATGGATTCCATTTTATCCAATGTGCCTCCGGTATGCCCTAAGCCTCTTCCGGACATTTTGGCAACAGGAATGCCTGCCGCAGCGACTAGGGGAGCGAGGATTAATGTCGTTTTATCACCTACGCCGCCGGTACTGTGTTTATCTACTTTGATTCCTGGAATTTCTGAAAGGTCTATGAGGTCACCGGAACGCATCATTTCATCTGTTAGGGTAGCAGTTTCATCACTGTCCATACCCTGGAAACAAACTGCCATCATGAATGCTGAAATCTGATAATCAGGAATTTCTCCGGAAACGAAGCCTTTGACGATATAGGAGATTTCTTCTTTGTCCAAGGATTTTCCCTCCCTTTTCTTCTTAATTAATTCAACCATATGTTTAATTAAAAGATTATGTACAGGACCAAACTTGAAATTCAAGCTGTACTAGCGTTTGATTTATCTCTCGCAATATGGTATTTGGTTACTGTTTGATGGAACAAACAAGTAAGGCGATGTTTTTTTCTTATTCAGAAAAAAGGAATCAAATATATGAATTAATTTTTAATTTCCGAAAAGTAACTTTCTCCTACTGATGGAGATGATATTTCTAGGGCATCTGCTATCGTGGATGCTATATCTGCGAATGAATTTCGTGTACCAATATTTTTATCCGCTTTTATGTTTTTACCATAATTAAGAATGGGAATATACTCCCTTGTATGATCTGTTCCCGGTGCTGATGGATCATTTCCATGATCTGCAGTTATGATTAAGAAATCATCATCTTTTAATGCAACTAGTATTTCCGGTATTTTTTGATCGAATTCCATTAGGGCATTGGCGTAGCCATCAATATCCCGCCTGTGTCCGAATAGCATATCGAAATCGACAAGATTGGTGAAAATCAATCCTTGGCTATTTCTTTTTATGGCTTGGATAGTTTCTTGGATTCCTTCTTTATTATTGGCAGTTTTTACATATTTGTCAATGCCTTTTCCATCGAAAATGTCTATGATTTTTCCAATGGAAAATACTTCCTTTCCACTATTTTGAATGGCAGTGAGAATATTGTCTGGAGGTTGGACCGAGAAGTCCTTTCTTCTCGATGTCCTCGAAAAACTCCCTGCTTTACCTATGAATGGTCTTGCAATGACCCGTCCTACTTGGTAATCGTCCACTAGCATATTCCTAGCAGTCTGGCAGATTTCATATTGTTTTTCTATTGGGAAAATATCCTCGTGCATTGCAATTTGGAAAACACTATCTGCTGAAGTATAAACGATGGGAAATTGCTTGTTCAGATGTTCTTCTCCAAGTTCGTTTATGATAGTTGTGCCAGAAGCGGATTTATTTCCTATGGTTTTCGTGCCAATGGCTTTTTCGAAACGCTCCATGAATTCTTTTGGGAATCCATTAGGAAAAGTAGGGAATGGTTTATCTAAAATCAGTCCGCTAATTTCCCAGTGTCCTGTGGTGGTGTCTTTTCCTGCGGATTGTTCCATTGCTTTACCAAAGGCTGCGGTCGGATTTTCGGTTTTGTCTAATAGATTGCTTGGGTCTATATTTCCCAATCCCATTGCCGTGAGGTTAGGGAGCTTTAAATCCTTATAGTATTTGGCTATATTTCCTAGTGTGTTACTTCCTTGGTCATTATATAGATGTGCATCGGGTAATTCGCCGATTCCGACACTATCCAAAACGATTAGTATAACTCGATTAATTTTCATATAAATTCAAATTTGACTGATGTAAGGTAATAAAGTCTATTGATAAGCTGCGAATCTAATCTTCATTTTCAAAGGATATTGGAAATATTTTTATATCATTATGGAAATTTAAAATTGAACAAAAATAAATGAAAATTCTTCATACGGCAGATTGGCACTTAGGGCAGAAATTCAAAGGGAATTTGGATAGGATTGCGGAGCATAGGCATGTGATGGTTTGGCTATTGGAATTAATAAAAAAGGAGAAAGTAGAATTGCTGATTGTAGCAGGGGATATTTTTGATACGCCTAATCCTGCGAATAATGCGAGGGAATTATATTATCGTTTTTTGGTGGATGTGAATAGAGTGGGGTGTAGGCATGTTGTGATTATAGGCGGAAATCACGATTCGCCGTCTATGTTGAATGCTCCAAAGGAAGTGCTTTCTGCGATTAATACTTATGTGGTCGGTGCGTTTACGGGGAATATTGAGGATGAGATTATTGAATTGAAAAATGAAAAGGGGAAATTGGAAGCGGTGGTTGCGGCTGTTCCTTTTTTGAGGGATAGGGATTTGAAATTGGCAATTTCCGGAGAAAGTGGGGAAGAAAGAATAGATCGAATCAAGGCGGGGATCAAGGCTCATTATGTGGAGGCGGGTTTGGCTGTTGAAAAATATAAGGATGAAGGAATTCCTATAATTACTACCGGACATTTATATGCCAAAGGTGCGACTGCTTCGGATAAGCAGGACAATATTTATATTGGAGATATGGAAAATATTGCCGCTAATGATTTTCCAAGTATTTTTGATTATGTGGCATTGGGGCATTTGCACAAATCCCAAATCATTGGTAAACAAAATCATATTCGATATTCGGGTTCATTGATTCCGATGAGTTTCGGGGAATGGAAAGATGAAAAATCGGTTATTCTTTTTGAGATGGATGGGCATGAAATCAAGGATTTGAGAAAGGAAGTTGTTCCTTTATTCAGAAAATTGGTTTCAATAAAAGGAGATGAAATAAAGGTCGAAAATAAATTGGAAGAAATAGCGAATGACATTAAGGCTTCGGAAATGGACTTGGAGGCTTGGGTCGAAATCCTTATCGAATCCGAGAAGACGAGAGCAGATGCTTATCGCTATTTTAATGAGCTGGTCAAGGATTTACCTATACAGGTTTTACGGGTGAGCTATGCTAGGAATTATGAAGCTGCAGATGCCATTTCTACGGAATACGAATTGGATAATCTAAGCCCTGAGGATATTTTTAAAAAAAGGTGTGAGGCAGTGGGATTGGATGAAAAGGAAACTAAGGACTCTATAAAATCTTTTAAGGAATTGATGGATTGGATGGGGGATAGTGAGAAGTGAAAAATTAATGATACTTGCTTTATTTACAAATCATTCTTGATTTCTTTTAATGTCTTCCTCAATTCTCTTAATTTATTCAGATAATACATTTTTTTAACTAATCTTTCCTTATCTTTTTCTATCTCTTTTTTTGCACCCTCCAGTGTGAATCCCCTTTCTTTTACAAGATGATAGATAATGGACAATTGGTCTAGGTTCGCTTGGGTGAAACGGCGTTCTCCCTTGGAATTCTTATGAGGCTTGAGATAGTCGAATTCAGTTTCCCAATACCGCAAAAGCGATTTGGAAACACTGAACATTCCAGCGACTTCACTTATGGAATAATAGCGTTTTTCTTTATTGGGCTTTTTATAATTCATATTTCTGTCTTCAGTAATTGTGTGTAATTAATCACTAAATTACAAAAAACGTTTCAAATCTGCACGATTAAATGTCCATTCCGGAGTTTTAAGTTCTTCACCAAAACTTGTTGTGTACCAAGGACTGATGGTCTTTTGCTTAAAGTTCTTCAGTATATGTATATCTTGAGCAGGCATATAACTTTGTGCAATCATAAATATTTTATCTCCATTTTCATTTGCAGCGACATCTACGACAATGACAGCATGTCCGGGGAATCCCCCTTGGATGAATACATCCCCCGCTTGGATATCTTCTATTTTTACCCGCTTTAATTCCTTGCTTAATGAAGCTGTTCCTGCATAGGTGAAAATCTGTTTCATGTACTTTTTGAAATTCTTGTGGGAATTGTCAATATTGCCGGAGGCATTTGAAAAAAGAACCTTATTACCTTTTACAATAGGTTTTTTGCCTTTTCTCCAATCATCAAAAGATACATTATCTCCACTGGTATAATTAAAATGTATTTTATCAAATTCATTTAATGAATAATGATATTCGGCTTTTAATCTCATTACGGCATCTGCACATTGTTGTAAATCTTCTTTTCCTCTATCAATATCAATGACGGCATGATGAACCTCTTTGTATTTTGTATCACCATTATAATATTTGACAAGACTGCCGTCTTCTTTTAAGGGCAAATGCCTGAGCCAATCAGCAAAACTATTATTTGGATATTGTACCCTTTCATATCCTTTTGGTAAAGGAATCCTATTAACGATAGAAGCCTCGATATCATAATTATTATTCCAACTATATTTATTAATCGTTGATGATGTTTTTTGTATCGGTTCGGTTTGAGTTTCTACAACAGCTTCTTTTTCTTTAGTTGGAATCGGATTGTTTTTGACTGATTTATTTTCCTTGGGTTGGGTTTCGCATGCCATTAGAAAAATAAGGGATA
>JAHDHJ010000108.1 GCA_020631375.1 Saprospiraceae bacterium
CTACGAACGTAGAAGAAGCAAATGGACTGCTCGTTCCTCCACAGTTGGCTCTCACCTGCCACTCATACGCTACATTTTTCGTTAAATTCGTGGCATCAATTTGAGTATTGGCTGTATTTCCAGCATTCCAGGCAGAAGCTCCTACTTCACGTAATTGTACTGTATAATCTGAAGCGGCACCCACAGCATTCCACGTTAATCGGGCTTCTCTTCCTCCTTTTCTAGGAGAACTTGCCAAACCGGTTGGAGCATCACAAGAACCTGTGTTACAGGGAGCACAGTTCGAGCCACCACAATCAACACCGGTTTCATCACCATTCTGAACACCATCGGTACAAGTCGCTGTGGAACCACCTCCACCGCCTCCACCACCGGAGCCGCTACATGCTGTAGATTGAGTAAGTGAATAGCGGAAACCATTGGGAGCCAATACTGCCCTCATTCTAGCGACCTGGCCCGCCGTGAATAAATTCATGCAGGCATCATCCGAATAGTCCATATAATTTTCGACCATATCCAAAGAACTACAAGAAACATGTCCTTCGGCACAGCCATAGTTCGCCCCATCAGACGTGGGTGTATCAGAAACGAAATCATCAACAGAGCAACCACCGTCGCCCCAAATGTGTCTTAGATTTAGATAGTGTCCTACTTCATGAGTAGTGGTTCGTCCCAAGTTAAAGGTACTGTTCAATGTTCCAACTCGACCAAAAGCATTGTACAGACAAACGATACCATCGGTAGAAGCACTTCCTCCCGGAAATTGAGCATAGCCTAGAATACCATTGGCTAGGTTACAGACCCAAACATTCATATAGTCGGATGTTGGCCAGGGGTCGACGCCTCCTTTACTGGATTTTTTTACATCATCATTGGTTCTGAAAGAACGCTTTCCGGTTTGTACCCGATTAATGCCATCCGTTGGATTACCATTCGGATCAACCGTTGCCAAACAAAATTCAATTTGAGAATCGGCTGCTTGTGACCATTGGTTGTCGGCATCACTGTTGGTTCTTCTAAAATCTTCATTCAATACATCAATTTGAGAAAGCACCTGTGCATCACTGATGTTTTCAGAATTCGTTCGGTACACGACATGAACTACTACTGGGATAGTTAACACATTTCGAGCTTCCAAGTCGTCATTTTCAATGAAACGTTGGGTATGCTCTTCAATCAAATCCATGTTATTTAGGATGGATGGATTCTGGGCTATCTGTTCTTCCAAGTGCTTTACAGCGTCACAACTTCTTTGACCCTGTGCAAAAACAAGAAATGGAAGAGCTGTCATTAGGGTCAACAGAATAGGGATAAATAATGATTTACGCATAAGGATTAAATGGTTTATTAAAAAATAGGAGGCAATTTTACAAAATTATTACCTAAAATCATAGTCACACATAGACAACCAAATTTTCACAAGTTGTTCCTAATAGTCTACAAATAGAACATTTTGAACATAACTTTTTGATATACTGTGAATTCGGACATAAGAGATAAATTCCAAATAAGGAATGGATATTGTAAAAAAAATTAATATTTTTATTCGGAAGTACCTTCTTCAACAAAATATCACCATCAAAATGAGCTTTCTCTTTTCATTCATCTGAAACTTCCTATCGTTTATTTATCTTTATCTATTGCTTTTCAATAAAAGAGTAATCATGAGGAAATGTATTTTACTATTTTTTACCGTTTGTTTATCTATTTCTATTGTAAAAACACAAGATATAGGTCTGGAACAAGACACAGTCAGCATGACCAAACCTGCAACGGGTTTCACTTTCTATTTTCCAATTAATTTCTACAACAATTCCGGACAGGATTTACAAATGAGATGGGTAAAGGAGGAAGTGATAGAAAATTATCAATCTTCTGGGCATGGCAATACAACTACCTGGGATTATTCCATTCAAGATCCAGAAAATTTTTATCCTATTGCTGAAGCGATGGTTTTGGATAGCTCAGATTTTTTGCTAAAAAGCGAAATCGGCCCCACAGATAAATTCATCGTACAAGTATATCCGAATGATTTGGAAGGAGATGTTTTTTTCAAATTCCGGATTTTTGAAATTGGAAATCCAGAAGGATCATTTTATGCTCATTTCGATTATACAGCTGACAACGACGCCACCAATCCGCTTCTAGAATTATCCGAATTAGATATTAAAATTTACCCGAATCCTACATCCGATTTTTTCCAGATTGATAATCCAGAAAAAAAACCAATTCAATATTTTTTGATGGGCAAAGATGGGAGAAAAATTCATAATTATACTCAATCATCCCATTCAGAAAAGGAGTTCATTCATTTGGCGGATTTACCCAAGGGAATTTATTTTTTGCAAATCATGGTTGACCAGCATGTTTATCTGAAAAAAATCCAAAAAAAATAGACTTTATTACGAATAGTTTTCATGGAAGGGAAATTAGAGATTTTGAAAATATACAAGGCATTTTCCGAAAATCGTAGCCTTAGCTACGGTTAAGGGAAATAACGCAGTAGATTTCACAAAAGATCCATTTGCCTATGATCAATTATTTGTAATAAAGTCTAATAAATACCGCAAACCGATAAGCCGGATTCTGTCAATCCATATATGGATCGTCCTGTCATTTATCTACGCATCCAGTTCACACCGATGCTTTAACTGCCTACCCCCCGGCATCGGGCGAGCCACCCTTTTTCCCAAAATTGGGAAGGCCGGTGTACATGACATTTCAACCCGTGGGGTTTATACACTACTCCTATTACTAGGAATAATCGTGAGCTCTTACCTCACATTTTCACCCTTACCCCATCGAAATGGGGCGGTTATTTTCTGCTACACTTTCCTTACCGAGCCGAAGCCCGGCACCATCCGTTAGATGGCACGGTGCCCTACGTTGTCCGGACTTTCCTTCCCGAAATATATTCGGAACGACAGGATGGTTTGCGGTATGCCACAAAATTATCATCTTTGTGGTGATTTCAAAACATTATTCAATGATGAAAAAGTTCCTACGTGTCATTTTCTGGGTTTTAGTCCTTCTTTTGCTCATTGCTGGGCTTTGGGGTTATCCGACTTATCAAGCTATTTATGGTGCAAATGTACCTGAAGATTTGACCGAAAAATTCGTACAAATTCCCACCCATTCGAATTATGAAAATGTAGTTCGTATCCTTAGTAATGGGGGCTATATTAAAAATGAGGATAGTTTTCGAACGGTGGCGGGATATATGAAATTCGACCAAAGGGAAACCATGCGGGCAGGACGATTTAAGCTAACGCCCGGCATGAATAATCGGGAATTGATCCAATTGCTAAGGGCAGGAAAACAAAGCCCGGTAAAACTGACGATTTCTTTTGCTCGTTTGCCAGAGGATTTAGCGGGTAAAGTATCCAAAGTCATAGAAGCCGATTCTGCTTCAATATTAGCCTTAATGAATGATGGTACCTTGTTAAAAAAATATGGTTTTAATCAGGAAACGGCGATGTCTTGTATCATTCCCAATACGTACGAATTTTTCTGGAATACGGATGAAGTCGGTTTTTGGAAACGGATGGTAAAGGAACACAAAGCCTTTTGGTCTAAGGAGCGATTGCAAAAAGCGGAAAAATTAAATTTATCTCCCGAAGAAGTGTACACCCTTGCTTCGATTGTTGAATCGGAAACGAATTATAATCCAGAAAAACCACGGGTTGCCGGGGTATACCTCAATCGCTTAAAAATAAATATGCTGCTCCAAGCCGATCCGACCTTGGTTTTTGCGGCCGGAGATTTTGAAATCAAACGGGTATTGAACCGACACAAGGAAATCGAATCGCCATACAATACCTATAAATATACGGGACTACCTCCGGGCCCGATAAAATTGGCTTCTATTTCTTCTATCGATGCGGTGCTGAATTATGAAAAACATGATTATTATTATTTCTGTGCCAAGCCTCCTAAAAATTTGAATGAAGCTCCAAGAGAACATGCTTTCGCCAAAAATTTGAGTCAGCACAATGCGAATGCAAAAAAATATTATGCCTACTTGAAAAAAGCGGGCATTCGATAAAACCTAAAAAATGAAAAATTGCATACTACACATTATTTATATTTTATTTTCTATTTTTTTGATTTCTGGATGTCAAAACAACAAGAAGATTAATCAATTATCCGATCAAATCGAGGCACTTTATTCTAAAAAAGAACATAGAGAATTTTTATTGGATATTTTCAAATCCGACCAAGGGATAAGAAATAAAGAAAAAGCTTCTTCTGAAGAATTTCAACAAGTGGACGGCCGAAATTTAGAAAAAATAGATCTATATCTAGATATTCATGGTCACCCTAAAAAAAGTGAGGTGGGAGAAATTGCCGCCATCACGCCGTGGGTGGTTGTCCACCATGAAAGCAGTCCGAATTCTTTTGAGGTACGAAAAAAATATTTTCCGGTTTTATATCAAGCTTATTTGGATGGTGATATTGATGATGGAAATATTTCTTTTTATTTGAACCGAACGTACCGAATAAAAAACAATTCGGATTTTAGAATGACGAATCCTTATAAACCTCAAGACGAAATTGATTCCTTACTACAAGTTTTAGGTTTTGACACTTTAATCCAATAAAAAATGAGTACCCGAAATATTATCGCTTTTATTTTAATTATTATTTCTTTAGTTTGCCTTTATCCCGGCTTAACCAAAAATATATTAACGATTAGTGTCAGTGCTACCCTACCACTGGTGGGTGAAATTAATTTATACACGGCTACAAGAAGTATTTTAGGAACCATCCAAGAATTACATGAGAATGATAATTCTTTGGTCGCTTTTTTAATTTTATTATTCAGTGTTTTGATTCCTATTTTTAAAGCATTGTCCTTGTTGGTTATATTATTTGCCCAATCTTTCGAATATAGAAAAAAACTACATCAATTTATTTCTATCATTAGCAAATGGTCGATGGCGGATGTTTTTGTAGTGGGTATTTTTTTAGCTTACTTGGCTACAAAATCCAACAATGATATTAACGCATGGCTACATGAAGGGTTTTATTTTTTCCTCACCTATTGTTTGATTTCTATTTTATCCACTCAGATTTTGAAAGTAGAAGAAAAGGAAGAAATATAAAAAATAAAGCTTTTTTAAAACGGATCCGACCATTTTGTATCGGTGTACACATTATTTCCGGAAAGTGTATGCAAAAATGCCACTAAAGAATTTTTTTCTTCATCGGTTAATTGCAAGCGTTGTAAATTACCATTAGGTCGCAAACGATTATCCAAATTATTGTTATCGGAGCCTGGCGGCAGTGCATTATAATGATTAATGACCAACATAATATCTGTTCCTACTGCACTGTGCATGAACTGTCCGTTAGCTGTACCATTCGTATGGAATAAATCCCGAAGTGTAGGTGAACGTGTAATGGTAAAATCTGTTTCTCCCGGATTATTCAATACTCCCACAAAACCATTATTACGACTTTGTGGATCGATGGCAAATTCGGGTGGTCGATGACACCCCCCGCAACCGGCTCCTCCATCGACTCTTATACCTTGGTTATTAACAATGGGTGGAGCTAAAAATAAATTCTTGCCTGCATTTTCTTCTGCTGTAAAATTAGAAAAAGGTTGTCCATCATTATTCGCCATCGAGCGACCTGCATCAAATTTAGAATCGAACGATTGGATACTGCGAATAAATTGAGCTAGTGCATTTTGCATCCTTTGTTCTGTAATATTTGCATCACCATAAACGAATGTAAATAAATCTTGATAATAATCAATTGCTTCTAATTTTTGAATAAGATCATTAAAATCCGGATCACCATTGGTTCCGCTAAAACCCATTTCTGCATGGTCTTGTATAGGCATGGTAGTTTGTTCTTCTAAATTCGCGGCCCGTTCATCCCAAAAAAATTGTTCCTCTTCTGCAAAACGAGCATTAACCAATCTCATGGAATGCCTTCCCGTTTCTCCATTCACCCCCATGCTGGCTCTAACGTCATCACCAAAAGCTATTTCTTGTTTATGGCAACTCGAACAAGAAATAGAATTATCGGAAGATAAATTTTTATCATAAAATAAAACACGCCCCAAGGTGGCACCGGCATCGGTAATAGAATTTCCTCTTGTATTGTCCTGATTGATATAATTCGGAATTTCTTGGGATGAATAATTTTCTAAATCATCCAAATCTATATTGTTTCCGAATGTCGAAACAATAGCCATCGTGTTATTATCAGAATTCGTATCTGTTCCCCCTTCGTTGGTCATATCATTTTCGCAAGAAACAAATAATAAAAATATCGGGATTAATATAGAGATGTATCGTAGCATAATCAAAATTATTATTTCTAAGTTTCTCTTTAGACTTCAAGAAAAACAGAAGGTTTAATTGAATGTTGATTTATTTTAGCAAACGATTCTTATTCTTAAAATATTATGTGATATAAAAAACAGAGATACAACTCTCTATTATTCCGAATATGACATGAATGTCGATCATCTCAAGATTATATCCTCCCTACAGTAGGAGTCATAGCAACAGAAGTAATGATAATGTCTTCTATTACGATATCTCTTTCGGAATGTGGTAAAATAACAATATCGTCTATAACAATATCATTGCCTCCTTTGATAGCTTTCATGTTTTTGGCATCAAGCCTTTTAATCTTATTTTTCTTCATAGTTTTATGATTTTAAAATAGATAATTACTAATGTTTTTTTTCCATTCGTAAATCAAGAATCAGTTCTGATAAGTCATCTCGATATAGATCTAACAACAAAGGGGGCGAGAGAAAGAATAGAATTATCCTCTCATATTAAGTCTATTATTTTGACAACTCTACCTTTCTCTCATCAAATTCAAAGATTAAATGTATAAATAAAAAAAGGTTTTCCAAATTATCATTTGGAAAACCTTTTATATTTTTCTTATATGAAAATTTTAATCCATATGTCTATTTTACTTTATCTTTATATTCTTCCAAGCTCATCATTACTTTTTCGAAGGTTGCGAGTTTTATGCTATGGTCTACTTGTATTTCGCAAACGAAATCGATTCCATTCCTTTTGTAAAATTCGATGGCTGGTGTATTTTTAGCTCCCGTTTGTGCGATGATTTTCCGTAAGGTATTATTCTGGATGGCATGCTCTAAAAGTTGGCTTCCCACTCCTTGGCGGAACAATGAGGGATGCACCATAAAACGATGCACATCCAAGACGCCATCATTGATGATTTGATAAGAAAAAACGGCACGTATATTATCTTCATCATCAAAAAAAGCCAAAAACGTTTCATTTTCGGTACGCATCAGATCACTGAGACCTTGGGCTAAATAAGGGATTTTATCATTCTTTATTAAATCTGCTTCGATTTTATAGGCCAATTGTTGTAAATCATACACTTGTTTTGCCATTGCGGCATCTCGAATATCGATTTCTTTTATCTGACTCATAATTTACCTTGTTCTATTAATAACTTTACTTTAAAAATTGTGGCAACGGAAATAGCGTCGGTAATTTTTCCATCCATTGCCATTTGTACTACTTCTTCGAAAGGCAATTTACGAATTTCTAGGTCTTCTGTAGCTTCTGGCATCGATTTTCCAAAAGATAAATCTTTTGCCACATAACAAATTGCCCTTTCATCTGTAACGCTATTGGAGGTGGTTAGTTCAATGATAGACTTCCAAGTCGCTGCGGTAATACCCGTTTCTTCTAGTAATTCCCTTTTCGCCGAATCAAGCGCGGTCGAACCCGGTTCACCACCGCCTTCAGGTATTTCCCAACTATATTCTTCTAGAGTATACCGATATTGACCCACCAGCCAAGTATTATATTCTTCATCCAAAGGCAAAATACCTATTGCCAAATTTTTAAAATGAACAACACCATAAATTCCTTCTGTTTTTCCAGGAGTGATAACATCCCGATGAGTGACCTGAATCCAAGGGTTGTCATATACTTCATGAATGGATATTGTGTCCCAAGGATTGTCTGATTTCGATTTCATTTCTTTTACTTAAAGCTCCAATAAAAAACCGAGGATAAATATAACATATATCCTCGGTTCTATGTATGATTTATAGTGTGTCCTTAAAACTTCGTATTCGGACAACCGATATTGTTTCGCCCAAAGCCTGCGGTTTTGTCCAAAATATATCCGACTTTAAACATCAAGGAATAAAAGGAATCATTTTGTTTTCGTTGGGTCGGAGATGAATAGGAATAACCATCTATATAATCAGTAAAGGTAACTCGATGCATCAAATCGGAACTCAAGACCCAATTGTAATTAATTTGATAGGAGAAGCCCAATCCCACAGGCATCATGATTTGCACTGAGCTATAATTAGGCGTGTCTTGTACACTTTCGTGTTCTGTTTTATTAAAACTGAATATTCCGAGTCCACCCATACCATATAGCTTGTATTTCCCTCCTCCAAAAGTAAAGGGTGTAAAATGGGCCATACCATATAATTCTAAAATCCGAGTACTGAAACTCAAGCCTCTCTGCTCTCTTGGATCATAAGTAGTAGCCGCATCATCTCCTTTTACCCTTGTCCAATTCAGGTTAGCACTAAGTGCTAACCAATTTTTAAAATGGTGCTTGTAATATATTCCTAACAGTGGGCGGGTGTATTGCCAATCGGTATCGATTATGAAGCGTTTTCCTTTTCCGTTGCTTCCTCCTAAATCACCTAGATATTCTGTAATTCCGAGGCTGAGTCCTATTTCCATTTTAGGATAATCACTGATTTTATTTTGGGCTGACAAATGTAGTGTGCATACGAGTCCCACTACCATAAGAATTCCTTTTCTTATTGACATAATCCTAGAGTTTTAGACCATCAGTAAGAGATGGTATTGCAATGATAAAATGGTTGTTTGCCCCAAATGCCAGCGCTGGTCACCTGCCCCTGTGGAAAGGCTCGGGAAATTCTACACAGTGGTTTTGAATGAAGTAGAAGCTTAAAGAATAGGCAGCAAGATTATAATTGTAATAATGTGTGAATAACGAGTCCTTTTTTGGATTTCTTATGTTTGATTGAAAAAAATTTATTAAATAAAAAATAATTGGGCAATGAAAATGAATTCATTGCCCAATTATTGTGATGGTTTTTGAGAAAATAAAAATCAATTTTTAAAATAATCTTCAAGTACTTCGTCTAGGGTAACCATATTGAAGGGTTTATTAATAAAACCTGCTACTTCTTCCATACTTTCTGCCCTTTTTCGATCATCTGGATTGAGGGAGGTAGAAAGCATTACCAGTAATACTTCGGATTGGATGGATTCATCCAGTTTTCTATATTCATCTAAAAATTCCCAACCATTCATGGCTGGCATATTGATATCTAAGAAAATTAATTCGGGTAAGGTTCCTGCTCCTTCGGCACAAGAAACCAGATAATCGAGTCCTTCTTCCCCACTTTCTTTTGTCACGACATAATCCGCACAACCCGCTTCTCTGATGAGTTTTTTATTGAGGTAATTTGTTGGCTCATCATCATCTATCAACAATATACAATTTAATCTTACCATAGTATTAGGAATTTAAATCTATGCCAAATTTAATAATTAAATGGGATTGTAAAATAAAAAGTGCTTCCCTTTCCTTTTTCTGAATCTACCCAAATTTCACCATTATGGATTTCTACTATTTTCTTACAGTGTGCCAATCCGATACCGGTTCCTTCATATTTTTTTCTAGAATGTAGCCTTTGGAAAATACCGAATATTTTGTGCAAATGCCTTTCAGCAATTCCGATCCCATTGTCTTCGATTTTAAAAAGCCAATGCGAATCTTCTCTTTGCGATGAAATTTTAATTCTGGGTGTTTCATCTTTCTTAGAAAATTTTAATGCATTAGACAACAAATTCTGGAAGAGCTGCCTCATTTCCATTTTATATCCCTTGATAGTTGGAAGTTCTCCTATTTCTACTTGGGCATTATCTTCATTGGTTCTAGCAGACATATCCAACAGCACCAATTCCACTACTCGGTTACAATCAATATCCATCAGCACTTTATCCCTTCCAATTCGAGAATAATCCAATAATTCCATAATGAGTTGCTGCATTCTTTCGGAAGCTTGCAAAATGAAATCCAGATATTCTAAACCGGTTTCATTGAGCACATCTTTATTTTCCTTGGCGAGTAACTTGGAAAAACTCGTTACGGTTCTTAAAGGTTCTTGCAAATCATGGGAAGCAATATAATTGAACTGTGCGAGTTCTTCATTTTTCTTTTCTAATGCCACCATTTTGGCATCAAGTTCTGCCTTGTATAATTCAATATCTTCGTTGAGATAGATTAGACCTTCCAACACTTGTAACTGATCTTGGTTATTGGCTTTTTCAAAAGCCTCTTCATCTAAGGTGCACGTACCTTTAGAAATAGCCATCAATTCCTTGAAAACAAATTCTAGGAATTCTTCTTTTCCCTCATTTTCCTTTTGTCTTTCCGATAGCATCTTTTAATTTTTTTATGGCGGTCTCTTCATCAGAATCGACAGAAAAAGATTTCAGCCCTGTTCCGTACATGACAAAACGAATAGCCGTATTGATGATCGCATTCTTACCTGTAATATAAGAACAATGAGAAAGACGACTGGCAATATTCATGAATCGTTCATTGAGCACTCTTCGTCCTTTGGCATCGGGCCGAGCCGAATCTCTTAGATCGATAATTAATGCGAAGGTTTCTCTTGATTGTGCCAATTCTTCTATTTTGTCGAAACAAAGGGTAATGGTAAAAGGAGATACGACCGGTAATTCATTCGCCCGAATGATACCCTCCTCATATAAAAACGTCCGAGATCGAATCAATTCGATTTCATAAGGAGTACTATCTTCATTGTATTGCCTTTTCTCAAGCATGATTAAGGATGGATGGTTCAATTTACATTTACTAAAACTTAGCCAAGTTAAAGAATTAATATGATAATTCTTAAGATTTGAGGGAGATTCAAAAAGAAAACACTATCTCTTTTTTCCCACATTCAAATTCAGCCCTTTATATATACCATTATTAACATTCCCTATAAAATGTTAAACATCAATTCATATTGAAATTTAATTACCAGATTCATTTATCTTGAAAAACAAGAATAATACACCATAACCTAAAAAATGCTAATGTTATGCCAAAATTCGTTGTCCCTAGAAAAATAGTAATCCTATTTTTTTTCTTTTCCCTTCCTTTCTTTATTCATGCACAAATTCAACTCGGTAATGATATAGATGGAGAAACAGTCGGAAGCAATGCAGGATCATCCGTTTCTATCAGTGGAGATGGTCATAGAATTATCATAGGTGAACCGGGAAATAGTGATAATGGAAATTTTGCAGGCCAGGCCAGAATATTTGAATGGAATGGTATGGATTGGGTACAGATCGGTATTGATATTGAAGGTGAAAATGCCAATGACAGATTCGGTTTTGCTGTAAGTATTAGCGAGGATGGAAACAAAATAGCCATTGGGTCACCTTTCAACGATGCCAATGGCATGTCTGCTGGACTCGTCAAGATTTATTCATGGTCCGGACAAAACTGGATTTTATCCGGCACTGCTATACTCGGCACTTCTACTGGGGATAAATGTGGTTGGGCTTTGAGCTTTTCGGGTGATGGAAATAGATTGGCTATAGGATGTACCGAAAGTAACACAGGTGGTTACCAGGCTGGACAGGTCAGGATCTTCGAATTCGATGGCACGAATTGGGACCCCACAGGAGGAGCTATAAATGGAACATCTGCCAACGATTTATCGGGCGAAGCCATTTCCCTATCACAAAATGGCAATAGAATAGCAATAGGAGCAAGTAATAATGATGATGTCGGAAATGATATCGGACAGGTTAGGGTTTTTCAATATAATAATTCTAATTGGGTTCAATTAGGAAATGATTTATATGGTGAAAATATGAACACTTATGCTGGTCGTTCGGTTTCCCTCTCCGATGATGGTAACCGATTGGCAATTGGAGGGCCTTCCAATACAAATACCAATGGAAGTACAAGTGGACATGTCAGGATTTATGATTTCAACTCCAGCAGCAACACATGGGTGCAAGCCGGAATGGATTTGGAGGGCTCCAATGGGGGAGGTGGTTCTAGATTCGGCACATCTGTATTTCTTTCAGGCAACGGGAACCGTATTGCCATTGGTGCTTATTTAAGCACCAATGATAATGGTCAGAATGCAGGTAGTGTTCAAATATATGATTGGGATGCTGGAATGTGGAATAAAACCTACTCGGATATCTTGGGAGAATCGGCATATGACCAATCCGGCATTTCTGTTTCCTTAAGTGGAGATGGGGAAAGAGTTGCTATTGGTGCTAATCTGAATGATGATAATGGTAGTGACGCTGGGCATGTACGAGTTTTTAGCCTGATAGACTGCATGCCTACAAGCTATACAGATGTTATTGTAAGTTGTGATGAATTGACTTGGATTGATGGCAATACTTATACTTCCAATAATCAGGAAGCATTTTATATTACCACTAATAATGAAGGTTGTGACAGCACCATCTATTTGGATTTAACCATCCATCCAAGTACCTCAGAAAGTATCAATATAACCACCTGCGAACCATACGAACTCAATGGACAAGTATATGATAGTTCTGGTAATTATCCCCAAGTTCTCAATAATCAATTTGGTTGTGACAGTACCATTCTTTTAAACCTAAATCTAATTTCGATTGACACCTCCTTGACCCTAAATGACCATCAATTAATAGCAAATTATGATAATGCCTCCTATCAGTGGTTGGATTGCGATTCAGGAGTTCTGCTGGATGGAGAAAACAACCAGACTTTCACTCCTCTTCAATCCGGCAATTATGCTGTTGAAATAACAGATGAAGGATGTTCAGCCATTTCTTCCTGCTATGAAATCACCATATCTGATTTAACGGAATTGGAGCATGGGGCAAACTTTTCCATATTCCCCAACCCCATTCTAAAAAAAGTGAATATAGATCTAGGGAAACCTTATACGCAGACCCAAGTAGAAATTTTTAATATCCAAGGTCAGAGAATATATTTTGACCATAAAAATAACGAAAGGAAATTCTCAATTAATGCTGATAATTTTGTTCAAGGCTTTTACTTCATTAAGATAACTTCGGGAAATAATTCTTTTGTAAAATTACTACTCAAGGAATAAATTAAAGATCTCTGTAATTTAAAACATTCGTATTCGTTTTAAAATGAATGTTCTAAGTTCCAACTCTAACATAAAAAGCTTCCGGAAAACTCCGGAAGCTCATCTCGAAATACCTTTAGGTATCTTTCGGGATTATGATGAAGCATTATCAATTCTTCTTTACACCACCATTTTTGGCAGCTTTGTTCATTTCACCAATTTTTGCTGATGCTGCAAAAGAGGTTACCATTTGTGTTAACAAGTTGCTGGCATTATCGGGTGTATTGGGTAATAATATCAAATTACTATTCACATTCTCTCCCATCGACTGCAATGTATCATAGTGTTGTGTAACCACAATCAGCGCAGATGCTTCTTGGGAGTTGATACCAACGGTATTCAAAACTTCTACCGACTCTTCCAGACCTCTGGCAATTTCCCGACGTTGGTCGGCAATACCTTGTCCTTGCAGGCGTTTGCTCTCTGCCTCTGCCTTCGCTTTGGCAACAATACGGATTCTATCCGCTTCTGCTTCGTATTCTGCGGCTACCTTCTCCCGCTCAGATGCGTT
>JAHDHJ010000109.1 GCA_020631375.1 Saprospiraceae bacterium
CAATCAAGCAGTATGGAAAGACTAAAAATGTGCGTTACTACGGTGAAATCAAAAACACTAAATTAGTCGCTGAATAACTTTGGCTAAATAATATATATTAGAAGCCCGGTATTTGAAAATACCGGGCTTTTTTTGATTCCACTCAAAACTTCATTAATTATATAACGAAAAACTTATTTATATATTATTCTCCTTCTCCCTTATATATGGGTAGTTCCACTACGAATGTTGTACCTACATTAGGTACACTTTCAAAATAGATATTTCCATCCAACGCTTCTATTATACTTTTGGAAATTGCCAATCCTAAACCTGTACCTGATGATTTTGTGGTAATGTGTGGAACGAATATGAACTCTTTCATATCTTCCGTAATTCCACTTCCATTATCCATAACTTTCAGTTCCACGAGGTCTTCGCCTTTCTTATCCAAACGAACATCTATCTGTCCTTGCTTATCTTCAGGAATGGCTTGGATTGCATTTTTAATCAGATTGTTGAAAACTCTCATTAACTGATTCTTATCTGCAAAAATCATCAGTTTTTCATCCGTCAAATGGATGGTCATGGTCATGTCGTCCCGCTCGCTGAATAAATCGAAAACGGACTGAACCAAATCATTGACAGCAAACCGTTCATTCTCTGCCCTTGGCATTTTGGCAAAGTTGGAAAACTCCGTAGCTATCTGTGCCAAGTTGTCTATTTGTTCTATCAATGTCTTAGAAACCCGCTTCAACATGGACTCCATATTCGCCGGATTGGAATGGTAAGCGTGTTGCAGATATTGGATACTCAGTTTCATTGGCGTAAGCGGATTCTTAATCTCATGTGCCACTTGTTTAGCCATTTCCCTCCAAGCGCTTTCCCTTTCCGATTGTGCCAATAAATGAGTACTATCCTCCAATTTTTTAATCATCTTATTATACTCTCCGATAAGTGCTCCCAATTCATCCTTACTTTTCCATTCGATTGGCTCATTCTTCTTACCTATTTTCACATCCTTTAATTTGTCTCCTATTTGGGTCAGTGGTCGAGTAATGGAATTGGCGATGAAAATCGCAATCAAACCTGCCAATAATAATAGAATGACATATACATTTAATAAGGTACCGATAAAATCGGAAGTATCACTTTGAAGCTTGCTTTGCCCGTCAAAATATGGCATTCCTAAGTAGGCAATCGGATTCCCCTCTATATCCAGCAATTTTTCATATTGTGCCTCATATTCTAGTTTTCCGATTTTTTCCTTTCTGTTCCCCTGCATCCTGACCACATCATTTCCGAGTATTGCCAAATCGTGGAATGCATGCGCATTCATTAATGGCGACACCAAGCCTGTAGAAAATAAATCCTGCATGGAAGATGTGATAAGTTGTCCATCCAAAGAATAGATATTCACATCCAAACGGTGTATGTCCGAAACGGGTTTTACTACTTCTTCGAATTTTCTCTTTGTTTCTAAAGTAATATCTTTCAGAAGGATGTTGTGGTCCATATCCCCTCTAATGGATTGTGCTTTCCTAGTAAAACGTTTAGCATGATATTCATGGTTCTTTTGTTCAAAGAATACAATCGTAAATATTCCAATTACCACAAAGGATAAAAGGATTACGGATATCACCGAGACTTGTATCTTATTTTTCAGGGAGGGCATGAAAGTAGGAGTATCTCCGAAGCCTTTTATTATGGTTCTTAAAAGGGTGTTCAATAACATTAAAAAGCTTAACACCACTACCATAATCGTAAACAAATATGAAAACAGGGAGCCTAATTTTCTTTTAATGTCCGGTAAGTCGATATTCAGCATCGCAATATTTCCATTCTTAGCATAGAATGTCAAGTGTGATTTATCTTCAATGTTCACAAATAAGGATTTCCCCTTGTCAGGTAAAACCATATCAACGGTAATGCTATCCGGATAGCTATCCCCCTCTTGGGAAATGAGTGTGTCATTTTGATAAACGGCATAATTATAGTCGGACAAACCCTCTAGTTCCCGATAATCATTATTTTTGAAAATCTCAGTTGTCACCGAAATATCTCCAATGCTTCTATTGAATTCCAAAATGATGGAGGCTACCCCATTATTCTCCATATGGGGAAAATCCAATTTGAGTAAGTAAGTTCCCAATGTATTCTTATCCCTCCTAAACCTTAGATTATCTTCTAGGGTAATATCCCTTTTAGCGAATGATTCCATTAGGATAGGCCGACTATCCTCAATCGGAATTACATTCCCTAATGTATCTGTATGGTACAAATGTAATTTGCTGACAAAATCTATATACTTCAAGTCAATCATTTGGTTGCGGCGGAGGGTTTCGTTGACTTCCTTAATATCTAAGCTTTGTCTTAAAACCTCATGTATTTCACCATCGCCCAATATTGATTCCGCCAAATATTGAAGTGAGCTCTCCATTTCCTCGTTCCTATCACTTGTAAGGAAAATGGCATATTCTAATCTTTTAATGGATTCTTTTTCTTGGTTGTACTTATATAGGAATACAGATGAAAATGCAGAATATATTACCAACCAAACGACTAACCAAGTCAAAGACGTGGATTCCGTTTCTACGAATAAATCAAATGACACTATATATATAATGGAAAATAACAACAATAAATCCAATGGCAAACCCAAGTTCAACAAAGCGCCTAAAACAAAAACAAGAGCCAATGACAATCCTAAGACAAGGAAGCGGTTGATCATTGGTAATTTCAACTCGAATATGATTTTTGAAATCCTGTAGGTGAATAAGAACAACATCATCATTAGGAATAACACTCCAAGTATGGAAAGGAAACTTCCCAGTTCTAATTTTGCTATATTCTCAAAATCAAAAGGGATATCCGTTCCTAAAACCAGACCTTTCAGAATATAGGTAATGGTTAGGATTCCCATTATTATTGATGTATAGGAAATGAATGTCCCGACGTATCTTTTCTGGACAGACATTAGTTCAAGATTATCGACCTTGAATTCCCTATAAAAGAAAAGTGCTACCCACAATGCAAGTGTTGCATTCAGAAGCATATCTCCCAAGGTATCCATAAAATATTGGGAAGAATATTTTACCGCAAAGAATGGTATCTTAGAAAATGTTTCGGCAAAACCGAAATAGACCATTAGAAAACGGATAAATATGAGGCTTCCTGCCAACAATAATATTCCAAGCCAAGGTTTATATTTCCTGGAAATATGCCGAGAGAATTCAGTCAGCCAAAGTATCCCAAATAGTCCACCAAGAAGATATAGTATAAATATGGTGTATGTTATCCAAAGTCCTTTGATTGGCTTGGAAATGGAAAGTTTAAAAAGAGTATTTCCCTTTATGTTTGTAACCGGACTCCCTTTCTCCAAGGAAACTTGAACTTCCTTAGGAATATAGGAATTTTTAGATACTTGGCTGTATTTATCTACCGCAAATACATCTTCCAAATAGATACTCTCAAAATTATATTGATATTTTATGGGGAAAAAAGAAAAGAGCCTCCCTATATTAGGAACGGTGTCGTTTCTTACATAAAAATAGCCACTAGGTAATTTTAACAAGCCACTATGTGTATTCTTACCAATGATTTTCGGAGAATTAATATCTCCCCCAATTTCAACATTATTCCAAAAAAGAAGAGAGTCATCCTTATATAAAGCAATCGTATAAGGCTTCAAGTATATTCCTTGGTCTTGCATTTCCGCCTCTAATGCCAAGGGGTCTTTATATGCCCAATGTTCTAGAAGTTCGGTATCTTTCAATAGGGCATCGAATTCCGATTCCATCCCATGAAGATAGTCTCCTACTTTCTCCGCATATTTTGAAGTATCTGTAGAGGGTCTTGTAAAAAAATCCATTGTCGCTGTAATGATGAATAACAACAAGGATAATATGAGGAGCCAAGTCCTAGGCTTTTCCGTTATAATTGACATGGTGTGTTTCACAGTTTTTATTCAAAAACATAAGACTTACGTATAAAGTAAAGAACAGTTTTAACTGATAATCTTTTGCATCAAATATCAATCCAATTTATTTTTATACATATGAAAAAAGCGTAATATATGTATATATCCAATTCCCCACAACCATTTATTCCCATTCCCCCTTTTTATTTTCATCAATTATGATTATTTAGTCAATTAAACCCCTATTTTTGCAGAATCAAATTCAAAATATCATACTTATGCCTGAAATGGATAATTCTGTCTCACTAGAAATTGCCAAAAACCTTGGTTTAAACGAAGAGGAATTCAATAAGATTCATGACATAATGGGTCGCAAACCCAATTTCACTGAACTGAGTATTTTCTCCGTAATGTGGTCTGAACATTGTTCTTATAAAAATTCAATTATCTGGCTAAAAACCCTACCAAGAGAGGGAAAAAGGCTGCTTGTAGAAGCAGGGGAAGAAAATGCCGGATTGGTTGATATTGGAGGTGGACTGGGCTGTGCATTCAAAATAGAATCGCATAATCACCCATCTGCCATTGAGCCTTTCCAAGGAGCAGCTACCGGAGTGGGAGGAATACATCGGGATATTTTCACAATGGGAGCAAGACCTATTGCTGCCTTAAATTCACTACGCTTCGGGAATATTGAATCTGCCAAAACAAAGCATTTGGTCAAAGGTGTTGTGAATGGAATCAGCCATTATGGAAATTGCTTTGGTGTACCTACTGTGGGTGGCGAAGTCTTCTTTAATGATTGTTACAATCAGAATATCCTTGTGAATGCGATGTCCGTAGGGATAGTAAAAGCGGGAGAAACCGTTTCTGCTTGTGCAGACGGTCCTGGAAACCCTGTTCTTATCGTTGGCTCTGCCACAGGAAAAGATGGAATTCATGGGGCGACTTTTGCTTCCGCTGATTTGACGGAAGATTCCGCCGAGGATTTGCCTGCAGTACAAGTTGGCGATCCTTTCCAAGAAAAATTATTGCTGGAAGCATCTTTGGAAGCCATACAATCGGGTGCCATCGTAGGTATGCAAGATATGGGCGCAGCAGGTATCACTTGTTCCACTTCCGAAATGAGTGCCAAAAGTGGTACGGGAATGAGGATTGATTTGGATAAGGTCCCTACCCGCCAAAAAAATATGAAACCTTTTGAGATTCTTCTTTCAGAATCCCAAGAAAGAATGCTTATCGTAGCCAAGAAAGGAGAAGAACACAAACTTTTCGAAATCTTTGAAAAATGGGATTTGGAATGTGAACATATCGGAGAAGTCATTGATAGTGGAAGAATCATATTTCACAAAAGTGGAAAAGTAGTAGCAGACGTCCCTGCAGACCCTTTGGTTTTGGGAGGTGGAGCACCTGTATATGAAAGGGAGTTTGTGAGACCTCCATATTTGGATAAAATAAAAGATGGATTTGACATTAGTGATGTAGCATTGCCTACGGACTATGTCGCTGCTGCAAAACAATTGTTCGCCGCCCCTAATTTGGTTTCCAAGAGATGGGTTTATGAGCAATATGACTCTATGGTCAGAACCAATACCATGACCACGAATAAACATTCTGATGCTGCCATAGTAAGGGTGAAAGGAACTAAAAAAGCATTGGCTGTAACAACGGATTGCAATGCATCATACGTTTACGCAGACCCATACCAAGGAGCCATGATAGCTGTTTCGGAAGCCGCTAGGAATATTGTTTGTTCCGGAGGTGAACCTGTTGCAATTACGAATTGTTTGAATTTTGGCAACCCATACAATCCCGAAGTATATTACCAGTTCGTACAAACGATTAAAGGAATGGGAGAGGCTTGTAGGAAATTCACTACTCCGGTCACCGGAGGGAATGTTAGCTTCTATAACCAGTCCGTGATTGATGATAAAACCGAGCCTGTCTTCCCTACCCCAACAATCGGAATGTTGGGTATCTTGGATGATGCGGAACAGAATATGACATTGGATTTCAAGGAAGAAACGGATTTAATCTATCTTCTTGGAGAATCCAAAGACGATTTGGGTAGTTCTGAGTACCTTAGAGTGGTCAAAGGAATAGATTTTTCCCCTGTTCCCCACTTTAATTTGGATGATGAAGCAATATTACAGAAAACTGTCAGTCTAATAATAAAGGAGGGTATTGTCTCTTCTGTTCATGATATTTCTGATGGTGGTCTTTTTACGAACTTGATGGAATCGGGAATTACCGGAGGATTAGGATTTGAGATTAATACAGACACCAGATTCCGAAAAGATGCATTCCTTTTCGGCGAAAGCCAAAGTCGTGTTATCGTTACTATCAAAAGCGATATGGTGAAAAGATTTGAGTCGTTCATGTCTAAACATGCGACTCCCTTTTCCAAACTAGGAAGAGTCATGGGAGAAAATGTGATTATAGATGGGGAGGATTTTGGGAAAGTTGCCGATTGGAAAGATATTTATGAGCATACGCTTGGGAAGCATTTGGATGCTTAGTGAAAGATAATATTGCATTGCGGGTAAGCACAAAAAAATAAATTTATAACAATAATATATTAATATGAAAAATCTCTTTTTCCTTTTCGCAATTGCCGGCACTGTGTTATTTTATGGTTGCGGCGAAACCGCCGCTTTGGTGGTCAAAGGTAATATTACGGATGCCGCAGATTTACAGGTTTTTTTCGATCAAATAAAATTCACGAACTCAACCAATGTCATTGGAAAATCGGACATCAGCTCCGGTGGTAGTTTCAAGGTGGCTATGGACGAACATCCCGGTGAGGGAATATACAGAATTAGAATCGGCACGAAACGCGGATACCTTGTTTTTGATGGGACTGAAAAAGTAGTGGATATCAGTGGTAGCCTAACTGATTTTGATAATATGAACCAAGTCGTTACTGGTTCACCATCATCTGTAGCTTATTTGGATGCTGAGAAAAAGATAAAATCCAATGAGTTGAACGTTGATAATTTTGCGGCATTCAATGATAGTAGCAATGGTATGGTAAGTTCATTAATCGCTTATAATAAATTCAAGGCGATGAATGAAAAAAGCATTGCAGCATTGCTTTCAGCTTCAAATAAACTAAGCGCGGATTACCCTAATTCCGATTATGCTACCGATTTCATGACCCATGCGAAATCAAAGGAGGGACAATTGAAGCAATTCCTCGCCACACAAAGAATACAAATAGGACAGGAAGCTCCCGAAATCAAATTACAGGATCCAAAAGGTAAGGAATATTCCCTTTCGGAACTCAAAGGAAAAGTAGTACTTATCGACTTTTGGGCAAGCTGGTGCAGACCTTGTCGTATGGAAAATCCGAACGTAGTAAAAATGTATAATAAATACAATAAACAAGGATTCGAGGTATTCAGTGTTTCTTTGGATAGCCAAAACGCTAAGCAACGATGGATTGATGCTATTAAAGCTGATGGTTTAGTATGGCCTTACCATGTAAGTGATTTGAAAAAATGGGGCTCGGCTCCCGCCAAGGAGTATGGTGTTACGGGTATTCCTAAGACTTTCTTAATTGACCGTGAGGGTAAATTCGCCGCCATTGGTTTGAGAGGTAATGCATTGGAACCTGCCTTGAAGAAATTATTATAGTATCATATCATGATTCTATGAAACAAAAAATCCCGCAGCGAAAGCTGCGGGATTTTTTTGTTCTTGGTTGGTTCTTTATGAAATTTCCTTGAATTCCGTTAATAATTTTTCTGTCTTTGCTTTTTCGACCTTACTGATGATTTGGTTTTCTTCGTGCTTGTCCCTTACCGCTTTCGCCAATGTGAAACATGAAGATACCGCAAAAAGAAAGGTCATAGCGAAAAAGCCTTTCGTCGCCATATCGGCTTCCATAAACCAGATTCCTAATAATCCCCCACCAAAAGAGACAACAAAAGATATCCATGACATAGCATAGAATGAACTGGTGTTTGATGACATGTAATTATTCATTTTCTAAGTTTTTAGTGAAATATTCAAATTACTCGACCAATCTAGGGCTATTGGATTTGAATCAAAAATTACAAAATCATAATTCGATTCCTTATAATTGCACAAAACGAAACTATGTTTGCACAAACCTATACAATTTGCAATTATTGCAACAAAATTCGGCAAGTTCTTTATTTTAGCGAAAATTCGCTAAAATAAATGCCAAAAAATATCCGAATCAGATGACATTCCTTGAAGAAATTGTCAAAAAATCAAAAAACAATCTCTTTTTCAACATTTTCTCCTCCACAAAAGGATTTCAAATAAGAAATCGCTTTCTCCATACTAGTTTCCAAAAGTTCATTACTTCCAAAATCCAGAAAAATCATTAGAAAACTGTTAGTATCCATCGTAACACCCGTTCTTTCAGAATCACTGGTCGGACTTCCGAATGCACCCAAATCATCCCTAAATACAGGCAATTTATGAATATTTAATACTCCCCTACCCAATCCTTCATAAGGTTCGCCTTCATTTCCTATCCCAAGTATTATATCCCCATCGATTTTCTCCCCGTCATAACCACCTATGGAAAAACCGGTGCTAAACGAAGTCAGATTTATCATATCCACCACATTGGAAATCCTATAAAGGTCTTTCCCTTGGAGAACCCTCCTCATCAATGCCTCTGCCGAGGGTCTGTATCTTCCGGGCTTTTTGCCACAAGCCCGGTAAGCATCCCTAGTCTGAGCATTCACAGGATGGCTACTGATTTGCTCAATATCCATTTGTGATTTTACCAGTTCTTGTTTCTTTATAATTTCTTCCCAAAGCCCCTCAGAAAAAGGCTCCATTTCCACATCACAACTTATACATCCTAGCCTTAGCGTAGGACATTTCAATCTTATCTCATTAGAAATAATCACTTTCTTCATAATTAACATTTAACTTAAATTGCATTTTACGCAACTTGAATTATTTAAAATTTTGCCACTCCGTGCAGCGGATTCAATTATCAACTGGTTATACTGTTAAGTAAGATATAATATTTGCCACGAATACGGTATGAATGCAGTAGAAAATGGGAGACCTTTTGAAATCTCATCACAAACTCACAAGGTTTTCCCATTTTCATTAATTTTCATTCCAAGAATGCATTTAGGGTAAAAATTACGTTATTACACAAAGACACATACACAATTGACAGAAGCAGAAATCATAAAAGGATGCCAAAAGTGCAAAGCTCAATTCCAAAAGGAATTGGTTGTGAGGTATTCTCCAATGCTTATGACTGTCAGCCGCAGATATTCCAGAGACAACGAAACTGCCAAGGATAATTTGCAAGAAGCCTTCATCAAAATTTTCCGATATATCGGAAAATACAAACCTACGGGGTCTTTCACTGCATGGATGCGACGTATTGTAATCAATACTTCTTTGCAGTCTTTAGACAAGAGCTGTTTCAAACGGGAAATTTCAGGATTGGATGAATTACAAAATCAACCCTCTACTCCTCCTGAAGCTTACTCCCATTTAGGTGCCGAGGAATTATTGGATCTAATCCAACAATTACCCAATGGTTTCAGACAAGTCTTCAACCTAAATATCCTAGAGGGATACAATCATAGAGAGATAAGTGAATTGTTAGGTATTACAGAAAGCACTTCACGTTCACAATTATTAAGGGCAAGAAATTATTTAAAAAAAATGTTAGCAAAAAGAGATAACAGGATAAGAGTATGAGCTTTGAGGAACATATCAATAGAAATCTAAAAAATTATCAGTCAGATGTTGACCCAAACTTGATTTGGGAAAATATAGCTTCTGAGATCCCTAGTGAGAATGAAAAGAAAAGAAGATTTTTCTTCATTTTCCTGATTTTTGGTGCATTGGCTTTTGGCACTAGCCATCTTTCTCCGGATACCATTCACGGATCATCTGCCAGTTTAGTCATTAATGAGAGAGTTAGTGATTCTGATAACAATAAATATATTATAAAAGGATTCCAAACGTTCCCACTTCGTACAAAGGATAATCAATTTGAGATAATAAACCCGACTCTATCCATTCAAAAACAAAACAACACTCTCAAATCAAATACAACTAAGCACAATATTGTCCAAGTAATTCGACAGGCTCCTAAAGCTGATGCTTCTCCCAGTTATGGCAATTATCTAATAGAGAATTATTCCCAAACTAAGAAAATTCCGAAACAGAATACGATAACAGCTATCGAACCTGAGATTATTAATCATAATACAAAACAAAAAGAAAGAGAAACTTTTGAATTAGCCGCTATTGACATGGTCATGGCTACTGTGGAAATGAAGGAAAGAAGAGAGAAAAAAATCGTTGCCCAAGAAGATAACGGCGACACAAAAGAAAGTACTAACAAAAACAAGAAAGCAGAATTCTTTGGTGGAGTCACTTTTGGTTGGGGAAGCACTAAAAACAGTATATCTTCTAAAAGCCCTATAGGCAATAGTTATGCAAATGAATTATCAGAAATCAACACTAGATCATTTATTAAGGATTATTCAGCTGATTTGCAAATCAGGTTTCCATCAGGCTTCTTTGTAAAGAGTGGCATTATTTTTCAAGAGACAAGTACTAAATATATATCAGCAGAAAAAGAGCATACTCCTTATTCTGGAGAGACTCCGGAATTAGATAGGACTCCACCTAGTCCTGATGAGGATATATCCAAAGGAATGACCTTTTCTAGCAAACCAAAATATCAGAACAGCCAAGGTTCTAATCCAAAGGACACACCAAGTTCTTATACTTCGAGCGGGTCTTCTCCTTTGCCACTCTTGTCGAAGCAAGTTTCACTGCCTATCAGCGTTGGCTATTTGTTTGGCAAGGGGAAATTGAAAATGGGGATAGAGACTGGTCTATTAATTAATATAGTTACGAAATGTGATGGAGATTTTTATTTCCCTAATCGCAAATTCTCCAAAATTGAGAAAAATTCTGCATCTCCATACAAAAAGAATCAATTATTGAAATTCAATAATCAAATATCCATAGTCTATGATATAAATGATAAAATTTCTTTTAATTTATCAGGAAACTATAGATTCAACCCTTTTTCCATTACAAAGAAAGATGCCTCTTTCGTTCAGAAACAACAATCCGGAGGAGCAAGCATAGGTATGATGTTCAATTTATCCAATTAAAAAATCAATATTTAAAGCTATTGAGGTCTGGCAAATGCTTACTTTTACATTCTAAAGTAAAGACAAATGACCCATACCGACATTATTTCTTCCATTAAGAAAAAAGAATTCAAGCCTGTATATTTCCTACATGGAGAAGAATCCTTTTTTATAGATGAGGTAACAAAGGTTTTTGAAAATGACATTCTCAACGAATCAGAAAAATCTTTTAATTTCTCCGTTCTCTATGGCAAGGAAAACGATTTCAGAGCAGTAAGGGACAATGCTTCTAGGTTCCCCATGATGGCTTCCCACCAAGTCATTATTGTCAAGGAAGCCCAAGAAATGAAATCCTTGAATGAGCTCAAGGGCTATGTGGAAAAACCCACTCCTACCACTATTCTCCTTATCTGTTATAAACATAAGAAATACGATATGCGTTCCGCTTTTGGCAAGGCACTCAAAGCCAATGCCCTAGTTTTGGAATGCAAAAAACTATATGACAATGAAATTCCGAAATGGACTAAGAATTACATCAGTTCCATCGGATATACTATTGACGATTCCGCATTGGAACTGTTATCGGAACATTTGGGCAGCAACTTATCCAAAATAGCTAATGAATTAGAAAAATTATCCATCAATGTTCCCAAAGGGACAATGATTACTCCACAATTGATCCAAGATAATATTGGCATCAGCAAAGATTATAATGTCTTCGAGTTACAAGAAGCATTAGGAAATAAAAACACCTTGAAAACTCACCGTATCATCAAGCATTTTTCTACTAACACTAAGAAATATCCTTTGATGATGACATTGGCATCCCTTTATGGTTTCTTTTCCAAATTATACATTGCGGCAGCCTACGCCCGTTCTTCGGATTTGGAAATGGCAACTGCACTAGGCTTCAAATTCAGGGACCCGAATAAGGCACAATACGCTGCACGATTCAGGGTAGCCAAATTCAAAACCGCAATAAGGCATTATCCGAAATCAAAAATAGAAGAGGTATTTTCCATCCTTAAAGAATATGATTTGAAATATAAAGGAGTGGGGAGTGTGAATACAAGTGAAGGAGAATTGCTCAAGGAAATGGTGATAAAAATCCTAGGAACCTAACCCCCTGAAATACTCTCCTATCCAAGCCAAATTGTTTTGGCATTCATAAATTCATAAATCCCTTCAGACGACAATTCCCTTCCATACCCACTATCATTAATCCCCCCAAAAGGTAAGCGCGGATCAGATTTCACAAATTCATTGACAAAGCAAGAACCAGCATTCAATTTTGTTTTGGCTATCTGTTCCCCTTTCGCCATATCTTTTGTAAAAATGGCAGCTCCCAATCCATAATCAGTATCATTGGCTATCCGTATCGCATCTTCTTCATCCCTTGCTTTTATAATAGAAGCTACCGGTCCAAACAATTCTTCATCAAAGGCGGGCATCCCTTTTTTGACTTCCGTCAAAATGGTCGGAGGATACCAAGCTCCTTCCTTTTCAGGAATGCTTCCGCCTAGTGTGCATTTAGCACCAGCCTTGACACTTCTTTCTACTTGCTGCTGCAAATTATCCCTCAAATCCATTCTTCCCAATGGTCCCATTTCCGTTTCCTCATCAGCTGGATTCCCTATTCTTACATTTGAAAAATACTTTTCAAAATGGCGGAGAAACTCATCATAGACAAGGGCGTCCACAATAATCCTTTTGGCTCCGATACAACTTTGCCCTGCATTCTTTAACCTACTTTCCGCACAAATTTTTGCAGCATTTTTTAAATCAGCATCTGCTAGTACTATAAATGGGTCCGAGCCTCCTAATTCCAAAACCGATTTTTTGAGGTATTTGCCTGCCAAGGCAGCAATAGTTCTTCCTGCTTCGGTACTACCTGTAAGCGTAATTCCTTTTACAACAGAGTTCGCAATAATCTGCTCGGTTTTTTCATGGGACGTATATAAAGGAACAAGTACATCTTCCGGAAATCCGGCTTTGAAGAAAATATCATCAATCGCTACCGTACAGGCGGGTACACTTGGGGCATGTTTGAGTAAAATAATATTGCCTCCTATAATATTGGGAACAGCAAAACGGAATACTTGCCAAAATGGAAAATTCCAAGGCATTACTGCCAACAAGGTTCCCAATGGTTGATAAGAAACATAGCTCTTCCCAGCCGAGGTTTCAACTAATTTATCTTCTAGAAATCGAGGAGCATTGGATGAATAATAATCACACAACCAAGCACATTTCTCTATTTCCGCCCTAGCGGCACGAATGGGTTTACCCACTTCTTCTACCATCAATTGGGCATAACTTTCTTTTTCGGATAATAATATTTTAGAAACCGATGACATCAATTCTATCCGTTCCTTTAAAGTCACTTTTTTCCAAACTTCGAAAGCCTTGTTTGCTAAAAGCAGCTTGGTCTCAATAGTTTTGTCATCATCAAAAGAAATACTGCTGAGCAATTTATTATTCGCAGGATTGATTGCTTGAAACATAGATATATTTAAAATTTATAGTATTTTAATTTAGTACAAGTATTCATTAATTGTTTCAGAAAATCAATAAAGATTGTCATTCTTTTTTTACAAAGAATAGCGTTTTCTCTTAGAAAAACCGTTATAAATATGAAAATGCCGTATCTTATCTAAAATTGATAACTACCTTAG
>JAHDHJ010000110.1 GCA_020631375.1 Saprospiraceae bacterium
ACGAATACAGCTGTGGGAGGGACTGTGCCATATACTGATGACTATATTGTAGTTTCTATTTATATTGATGATGGAAATGGAACTCTTAGTTATAGTCTTGATGAAGCCGTTCAATTTGTATTAGGACCATCAGAATTACAGAGTTTTGTTTCTCCCCAGTTAGGGTTGTTCGAAGCACCCCTATCCCAGACTGTTATAGATGGAATTAATTTGGGGAGAAAAATATGGATTGACATGACTACTGGTACTGATGATGGAACACCTATATTTGCGACAATAGGTGGAACTACACAAGTAGGAACACTAGATGATCAAGCAGAAATACATTTGGATGCAATGGGTTTCCAGATATTCTGCGATGATTTAGAAGTATGTGATATTGCTAAGGTTTTGACAACTGTACCCTTGCATGATGATTTTGATCCTTCAAAACTATGTTTCGTATCATCTGACCCACCAGCTAGTTCTTTTGATAATGTTACAGGGGATGTGAATTGGAACAATATTGGTTCTATTCTGCCAGGAGAAACCCAGACTGTTACAGTTAATTTTGTAGCAAAGGAAACAACTACACCTACTCCCACTATAAATACAGGAGAAGTAGCTGGTGGTACGGCTTTCTTGGGAGACGGCAGTACTGCAAACGGAGGCACGGATAACGCTACTGTTAATATAGAAGAATCCTATTCTGTTTCAGGTACGATATGGAATGATGCCTGTGGAGGAACAACTAATGTATGGGATCCAGGTACAGATGCTCCATTAGTAGGGACGGAGGTCACTTGTTATGTTTGTATTACAGCAGGAGGTGCCTACCCTCAAAATATTATTTATGGTCCATTTAGTGGTGGTTCTAATAAAACATGTGCCAATCTTGGAGGAGAATGGTACGAGTTGGCTACTGTAGAAGTCCAAGCTGATGGTACCTATACCATACCTGGCTTATTACCTAATTCTGCTTATTCTTTATCAGTAAATGATGGGGTCGCAGCTCCTGGTTTTGAAGGTATAGGAGATGGTGTATTAGATGGAGAACATTGGCTTAGAGCTTCAACTAAACTTGGAAATGGTAGCCCAAGTATATTAGTACCTGGCAGTGATATTACAGGGATGGATTTTGCCTATCAGAATCCTGCTGAAATTTCTGGTACATTCTATATGGATGTAAATAGTAATGGGATTCAAGATACTGGTGAACCAGGCATAGCTGGAGTGGAAGTTACACTTACAGGTACGCCGGGACCATTTTCTACTACTACGGATGCAGATGGAAACTATAGTTATGTAGATGCTACACTTAATGGAACTTATACCATTTCATTTGGCACTTTACCTGCTGGTATTGATGGACTTTCTAACCCTCTACCCAACCCTTTAACTACTACAGTTTGTGCAGGTACAGTTTCTACTAATAATAATTTAGGATTGACAGTCGATGGTGCTTATGCTATAGGTGATGATGTTTATTATGATTGGAATGGTAATGGTGTTCAAGATCCTAATGATGAGCCTGTGGCAGATGGCATAGTTGTCAATTTATATTCTGATATTGATGGAGATGGTTTTTATACTCCAGGCGTGGACGGTTTGATAGCTACTACTACCACTGTTGGAGGAAGCTACGCTTTTACTGACCTTCCTAATGGTAATTATATAGTTGAGGTTATAGAAAGCGGAATTACACAAACAACAAATCAAACAGCAGATCCTGATGGTGCTGGTATTTGTTTACTTTGTGATAATCAAGGTTCTGTAACTTTGTCTGGAGCAGATGATTTAACTCAGGACTTTGGTTATCAAGCTACTGGAACAGGCTCTATAGGGGATGTAGTATTCTTCGATTCCAATGGAGATGGTAACCAGGTAGGTATGTCGGAATATGGATATGCAGATGTCATTGTTTATTTGGAAGTTGACTTGAATGGAGATGGTAATTTCGTGATTGTAGATTCTGTACTTACAGATGCTACAGGAAATTACCTATTTGAAAACTTACCTGATGGAAATTATCAAGTGAGTATAGCTGATCCAAATGATGTTATTCCGGACATTTATGCCAATTCTACGGAAGCAGTATTTGATGCTACTATTACTGGTGGCCAAACAAACAATACGACTGCTTGTACCCAAATTGATGGGTCTTGTATTTATCCTTGTACGGATTGTCCAAATAGTTTTGACTTTGGATTCGCCCCTCTGGCTGCCATAGGAGATATGGTCTATTGGGATGCGAATGGAAACGGACAACAGGATTGGGAAGAAGTAGGAATAGCTGGCATTACTGTTGAATTATGCCATCCCGGAGGAAGTCCTTGTGTCACTACTACCACTAGTGACGGAACAGACGGTAATCCTGTCGGTTATTACCAATTTACAGATTTGCCTCCTACAGCAACAGGAGAATTTTATACCATTACAGTCTTGACTCCTCCCGCAGGAGCAGCCCAAACCCAAGACCCCGATTCTGACGGATTGACCTGTGAACAAGTAAGTGATCCTGACCCTCTAGTCAATTTTGGCTATGCGGCATGTGATAACGATGATGAAGTATATGGTATTACTTATGGAGCTGAATATGGAGGTGGTGACTTCGGTTATCAGCCACCGGGCGTAATAGGTGATTATGTATGGTATGATGCAAACGGAGACGGAATACAAGATGATTCAGAAGGCGGTTTGGCTAATGTGCCGGTTTATTTGTGTTCTTCATCTAATCCTTGTAGTTCTGGTTCGGGAGATTTGGTAGCCCAGACAGTGACGGATAATGATGGTCTATATACTTTTAGTAATATTGCTGATGGTTCTTATGTTATATCAATAGTTCCTGATCCTGCTTATGCTCCTTCCGGAGCAGGGAGCTATGATCCGAATGCGACTAATACAAGTATAGGAGCTAACAACACAACAGTAGTCCTTTCAGGAGGAGAAGTAACAGAAGCAGGAGGAATCGCTTGTACAGATTGTGATTTGAACCTGGATTTTGGTTTGGATTTGATTCCTACGGGAACTAATCAGGTTTCGGGTACTATTTGTTTGGATACAAATGAAGATGGAACTTGTGATAGCGAAGGGGCATTGGAAGGAATCGAAGTTAATGTTTATCAAACAGTTAATCCTGCTCCTTGTGATTATACTTTGACATTATATGATAGTTCATCTGATACATGGACAAATGGCGCGCATGTTAATGTTTCTATCAATTCAGGCGCAGATGTGGAATATGCTGTAACAACTAGCGCTGTGGAAACCCAATCTTTCACAATTACGGTAGATCACGGAGATGAGATTACTATTTCCTATGATCCGTCAGGCACAGGATTGAGTATACAAAATGCTTACCAACTTCTGGACGTTAGTGGTAATGTAGTGGTAGAAGATGGTTATATTGTGGATGGTTTAGCACCTGACCTTAATACAGTGAAAGGACCTTTCACCACTAGTTGTGGTACACCTACCGTAGTTTTGCTCGAAACCGTTACTACTGATATAAATGGTGATTATACAGTTACAGGTTTACCCGATGGAAACTTCACTGTAGTTGTAAATGATGGAAGTATTCCTAATACAAATACAACCACCACTGATGCTAATAATACAGATATTGTAGGAAGTACAAGTACTCCGGATTATACGGATGGAGCAAGTAATAACTGGTCTATTTCATTATCTGGAGGAGATGCAAGCAATGTTGATTTTGGATATGTATTACCTCCGTTAGATTTCGGTGATTTACCCGACTCCTATAATAATGTATTATTAGGTGAGGATGGTCCCCGTCATGAGGATCCTGCGAGTAATCAAGTTCTTTTAGGAACAACTGTGGATTATGAATCTGATGGAACTGAAAGTATAGCGGCAGATGGAGATGATTCCACAGGAGGAGATGAAGATGGACTTATCAACACAGATGATTTAACCAACGTATTTAACTTGATGCCTGGAGATCAGGTCTGTATCCAATTAGTTATTTCTGGAGATCCCGGAACTACGGCACATGTTTATGGATGGTTTGATTTTGACGGTAATGGAGACTTCGCTAATGATTTGGAATTAGATACTACAATAGTATTTGATGCTGGTTGTACACCAGCTATTGGAGGATTCTGTAATTATACATGGGACGCTTGTTTTGATCTACCTGCGGATCTTGCGGATAGAGTAGCTACCCAAGATATAGCTAATCTATATATGAGATTTAGGGTGTTTGATGAAGCATTACCTTTCCCTAGTTTTGGATATACCGGAAAAGCGGACAATGGCGAAGTTGAAGATTATGTCATAGCTGATGCATTGCCTTTGCCTGTAGAACTGACATCATTCACAGCTAGAGCGGATGAATGTGCGACAGATCTGAAATGGGAGACTGCCTCTGAAGAGAACAATAGTCATTTCCTAATCGAGCATAGCATAAATGATCGTGATTTTGTTGTAATTGGTCAGGTAGAAGGAGCTGGTAATAGTACGGATGTTAATACTTATTACTTCAGACATGAGGAAAAGAATGTTCATTTAAACAATTTCTATAGACTCAAACAAGTTGATTTTGATGGCGCATTTGAGTATTCAAATATAGTAGTATCTAAATTGACGGAATGTGAAGGGCTTTCAGGATTGAACCATGCTTCTCTTTATCCGAATCCGACGAAAGGAATTACTTCTTTAGAAATCAATAGCCATACCAAAGGTAATTTACAACTTAGCTTGGTGGATGTTACCGGTAAATTGATAATGTCTAAGGAACTTAACTTGGCTGAGGGTACGACTATCGAACCTATTGATTTGAATGATTATCCTACAGGAGTTTATATTCTTTATTTGAATAATGGTAATGAAGAAGTCAAAACCTTCAAGATCATTAAGACAGATGATAAATAATAAGCATCTTATTTATCCTATGGTTTTATTTTGATAAATCATAAGATAATAAATGGAGCCAGTACATTTGTGCTGGCTCTATTTATTTTATATACATTTGTAATGAATTCAATATTTGAGAATTGATAAAATAGCAGATGAATAAAATTAGAATACCAATATCTATTTCCTTATTAGCCGGAATAACTATTTCCATTTATTCTATGTCCAATAGTGAATTATGGAGTTATCAGACTTTGGTTTTATTCTTATGTTCATGGTTAATTATTTTATCAATTGCTTATCCTAAATTTTCAAAACTTCCCAGACAGATAGAATATGTCGGTTGGTCATCTTTGACGGGTGTATTATTATGCTTGGCATTTCCCTCATTGGGCTTTTCTCCCGTATTATTATTTGCATGGACTCCCTTATTATGGGTAGAAAGAAAAATATCAAAAGAGCTTGAAGGAATAAATAAATGGGAAGTATTTAAGTATGCATTTAATTCCCTAATCATCTGGAATATATTGACTACATATTGGGTCGGGAATACTTCTTTATTCGCAGGTGTTTTTGCCATACTTGCCAATTCATTATTAATGACGATTCCTTGGATTTTATTTCATGTCATTAAAAATAAGCATGCAAAATTAGCTTATGCTTCTCTTGTTTGTTTTTGGCTGACTTTTGAATTTTTTCACTTTAGATGGGATTTGGCTTGGCCTTGGTTAACCTTAGGTAATGGTTTTTCTTCCTTTCATTCTTTGATACAATGGTATGAATTTACAGGGACACTTGGAGGTTCATTATGGATTTTGATTTCCAATATATTTCTGTTTAAGTTATTGGAAAAAATAATTTCTGGTAAAGAAATTAGGAAATCAGTTATTTATACAAACTTAGTTGTTTTAGTGCCTATGGCAATTTCTTTGTTCATATATTTTAATTACCATGAAAAAGGTGATAAAATAAATGTAGTCTGTCTACAAGCCAATTATGAACCACATTACGAACAGGCTAATGTCAGCAATACCCAAGTATTGAATAAATGCTTGGAAGAATTTGATACATTAGTAGATACCTCAACTCATTATTTGATTTTTCCAGAATCCACATTTGGAAATATTTCTGAAAATGATTTGGAAAGGAATGAAGTTTTTAGGATTTTTTCCATGATGACTACAATGGAATTTCCTAATTTAAAAATAATAGCAGGGGCTACCGCCTACAAAAAATTAAATGAAAATTCAAAGGATTTACCATCTACAAGAATGAGTATCGTTGTAGAGGATACAACTTATTACCATGTCTATAATGGAGCATTCCAAATAGGAGAGGGGCGGATTCAAAATTACAAAAAATCAAAATTAGTTATTGGTCCCGAATTTATTCCATTTAGTAAAACCCTTGCTCCTTTCAGTGATTTTATTTCCGAAATGGGCGGTTCATTGCATGGTTTTGCCAAAGATGAAAATAGAAAAGTTTTCACATCCAAAGATGCAATTGCTGCTCCGGTCATTTGTTATGAACAAAATTTTGGAGCATACCTAAGGGATTATTTTATTAAGAATGGAGCTAATTTTATTGCTATCATAACCAACGACGGCTGGTGGGGAAATACAGCCGGCTATAAACAGCATTTGGAATTTTCCCGATTACGGGCAATAGAATACCGGAGAAGCATTGCACGTGCTGCCAATACGGGTTCTTCTTGTTTTGTCAATGAAAAAGGGGATATTTCCCAAGCAACAGAATATGGAATTTCGACAGCCATTAAAAGCGAAATTAGTCTGAATAATAAAATTACATATTATGCCAGAACAGGCGATTATATCGGACGCTTAGCCATGTTCATGTCGATTCTATTTATTTTGAATTTAATTGTAAAAGGGCGGATGGAAAAGTGAATAATAAATTAATCCAAAACCCTAAAAGTAGTCCGCCTATTTTCCTGATGTTCATCATCTGAGCAATTATTGCATTTACAAGCATTGGCAGGAACAGTTTCTCCATAACCCGAAGCACTCAAACGACTTTTCTCTACTCCCAAGGTACTCAGATAATCCACTGCCGATTGCGCTCTTTTTTGTGATAATTCCAAATTGTAGGCATCTTTTCCTCTACAATCCGTATGAGAACCGAGAATGATTTTAATATCAGGATTTTGTAGGAGGATATTCGCCAATTTATTCAAAGTGGGTTTTGCGTCGTCCCTGATATTCCATTTATCAAAATCGTAATAAATATTATCCAGATTAATTTCTACATTCCGGAATATTTTTTCCAATAATATTTCAAGTTTATAAACTTCTTTTTCCTCCCTGTTTGAAGTATTGAAAATAGCGGATTTATTAAAATAATCATTCGACGTAGCAAAGAATCTATAATCTACTCCTCTTTCGATTTTGAAACGATACATTCCTTGGGCATCAGTTTTAACTTTATCATTTATTATAGCGGAATTGATTTGTAAACCTGCATTTAAAAGTGCCATTTTACCGGTAACTCCACTTTTAGGATCATTTGGATTGACATAAGTTTTTCCATATACGTAAACTTCCAAGAAAATATCTTTTTCGGGTTCAGGAATAGGTTCAGGATCAGGAATGACTACAAGGGCAGTATCAACAGGTTCCGGTTTGATTTCGGGTTCTGTCTTTTTTAATTCATAAGTATAAATGTCATCACCGCCTTTCCCTCCTTTTCTGGCAGAAGTGAAATAACCTTTTTCCAATATATCTCCATCCATTTTTTCAGCAACAATAAATCCGAAATCATCTTCACCCGAATTAATCGGAGCTTTTAGGTTTTCCGGAGTCATCCATTTGCCAGGAGATTTTTCATACGTTTTATAAATATCCAAACCTCCCATTCCTCCTCTTCCCTCTGAAGAAAAATAAAGGGTATCCCCATCAAATGTCGGAAACATTTCATCTTTTTCCGTATTGATATTACCCGAAAGGATACGGGGTTCATCCCAAAGCCCGTGTGCAAATTTTACTTTATAAATATCAAAACCTCCCCAACCATCCGGTTCATCGGAAGCGAAATAAAGGAATTTTCTTTCCTTGTCCCAAGCAGGGTGGGAATAATTTACTCTATCCACTACGAAGGAAAGTACCTCCGGCTTAGACCATTTTTCTCCATCAAATTCTGATTTCATTAATTTGCAATAATCATCCTTTTCTCCTCCTGTTCCACATCTGGAAAAGATCATCACATTAAAATCAGAATTGAAAGCTACAGTTCCTTCATTGAAATCCGAATTTATCGGACTAGGGAAAACCTCCACACTTCCATTATTTTTATCTACAATAAATAAATCGGAAAAATCATTTCCAGTCCATTGGAATTCCTTATCTCCCGAACTATTCGGACGGTCGGAAGAAATGACAAGAAAGTCTTTTTTATAAAGAGTAGGAGAGTAATCAGCAACATTAGAATTGAAATCAGCAACATCCACTTTGTATGGATTGTCATTTTTATTCTTTTTCCATCCCATTGCCAATTTGCAGGCTTCTGCTTCTTTTCTCATGGCATATGAATCCTCCACCTCACCCGAAAGGTCGGAGAAATAACCCATCGCTTCGCTATACATTTCCGCCCGTTTCAGAGCATAAGCATATTTTTCCATAGCTTTTACTCCCATTCCATCATCCATAGCTTTTCTATACCATTCCAATGCTTTATCGCTATTATTCATCTTGTCATAGGATTCCGCAACATAATAAGCCAACTTGGCTTTGGCTTTCAAGTCCTTGGTTTTCCTATACTCCTTTTCCAATAGAGGTGCGGCTTCAGCATAACGCTTCAAATCATAGGAAATCTTCCCATCATTGATTTTCTGGGTATAATTGCAAGAAAAGAGAAAGGATAGGGAAATAGACAAAAGGGAGAAATAGAATATATGCTTCATAAAATAAATGGATTCTTTTATAGTTAAAACGCCCTCACAGCGTTTCTGTTGTTTTAAATTACTTCAAATGTAGCAATAAAAAAAGTCCGTGCATACATGCACGGACTTTCATAAACCAACCTTACAAATTGTAAACCAAAAATATTTTCAAAAACCCAAAGAAATGGGTGTGATTTCCAAGCCTTTTATTACTAAACGGTATCATTTCAGAATATGCTGCCTATGTTCTGAAATTATTTTCATTTAATGATCCTTTTAGTATCCATTTCATATTGAAAATAAATAAAATTACTACGATAATCAGCCAAACATACATCCATACACTAGCCGGAACGAGTACGAATATCTTGGCATATTGCTCTAAGTCAGAAGTCGGTCCTACATTGAAGTCCTCTATAATATGGATGATACTAGCCAATCCTAAGAACATTAGGATATTTCCAGAAAAATCAGTTTTCCAAGCAAATAGAATGGCTATGATAGAAAATGCCAAGAGCAAACCTGTGGTAAACATTTGGCCATACCAGAATAAGCCTGAAAAAGCCATAGCTATTGCTAAAACAGTCATTGCTATTCTAGCAAAACGAGGTGTTTTAGTGCCAATGTAAAATAGGATATTCCCCAATATTGCACTCCCGATATAACCTCCCATTAGTATGATGGGGCGGTTGCCGCCAATGGTTGTACACAAACCACTGCCGTTCTCATTGATATGTAGGGAAACCACATCTCCACCTGTGATAACAGCCCCCAATGCATGTCCGAATTCATGTAGGAATGTTACGAGTAGATTGATAGGATACAATATCATTCCACCATTCGGAACAAAATATTTTATTGCCAAATAGATGAGTAATACTATGATTAGCCTTACTATTAGATTGTTATTATTCATGTTGTCTAATTTTTTAGCAAAATGGGCATTTTTCATCTAATAAGAAGAAAATTAAGACAGAATAACAGATTTACTCTTCAAAATTAGCAGACTGTTTTCCAATCTCATTGTTTTCCTATGAATCATTTAACAAAAATCATCTTTTCATTTTCTACTGGATAAGACTAAAATTTTGGTATTTTTGTAGGCGTTTTTGGATTTTGCTTGTTTTTTGAAGAAGAGGAATGAAACTCTCCTTTGGGGAGGGAAATTAATTTCCCCCGCTGGAGGGGACTAAGGGGAGGAAGAACACAGTAGAAAGGAAAGAAAAAACAAAGCAAACACAAAACAGAGGAAATCAGAAAAATCATACACAATTGAGACTTACACAAGTAGAAATCAAGGGGTTCAAGAGTTTTGCAGAGCGGACTATCATTAATATTAATGAGGATGTAACAGGGATTATCGGACCAAATGGTTGTGGTAAATCCAATATCGTAGATGCTATCCGTTGGGTACTAGGGGAACAGAAGAGTAAGGAATTGAGATTGGAGAAGATGACGAATGTTATTTTCAATGGTACGAAGAAACGGAAACAAGGTGGCGTGGCAGAAGTCTCCATGACTTTTGATAATGATAAAGGCATCATAGCAAGTGAATATAATACCCTCAAAATTTCTAGGATTTTATTTCGTACCGGAGAATCCGAATACAGGTTGAATGGTGTTTCCTGTAGGTTGAAGGATATCAAAACCCTTTTGATGGATACGGGGATTGGTTCGAATAGCTATGCCATTATCGCATTGGGCATGGTGGATGACATTCTGCATGACAGGGAAAACTCAAGAAGGAAACTTTTTGAACAAGCTGCAGGAATTTCCAAATATAAAATCCGGAAACGAGAAACCCTGAATAAACTCAAGGGAACAACAGCGGATTTGGATCGGGTGGAAGATTTGGTTTTTGAGATTGAGAATAATCTCAAAATTCTTGAAAAACAAGCCAAACGGGCAAGGAAATATTTTGATTTGAAAATCCAATACAAGGAGAAAAGTATTGAGAATGCCAAATATAAAATTTCCGATTTCAAAGGAGAATATAAAACCGTCCAAACCCAACTGACCGAACAGCAAGACAAATTGCTCCAAATCAATACGGCCATAAAAGGCTTCGAAGCGGGATTGGAATCCGAACGTAAGGCGAATCTGGATAAGGAGCAAGCCCTTTCCGAAAACCAAAGGGAATTGAATAGCTTGGTTGGGAAATTGCGGGGAATGGAAAATGATAAACAAATGGCTGAACAGCGTTTGTCATTTTTGAAAAATAGCAAAAAACAAATTGAGAATAGAATTCTTGCTGCGGATTCCGATTTGCAGAAATTGCAGAATGAAATCGAATTTTATTCCAAGCAAGTCGAGACGGAAAACAAGGTCGAATCCGAAATCCAAAGCCAAGTAGAAGAAGCCAAGAAAAACTTGGAAGAAATTCAGAACAGCCACGGTTCGCTTAAGTCGGAATTGGATGTTATCCTAAAGGATCAACAACAATTGGAACGTGAGATTTTTGAATTTGAAAAGAAAAAGGCTGTTAGCCAAAGTCAGGTAGAAAATTATCGTAGGGACATTACTCGTTCGGATAATGAATCTGAAAAACGCTTGGGCGAAATGGGCGATGTCAAGGAGAAATTAGAGGAGAAAACGGAAGAGAAAAAAATCCTTGAGGAGAAGATAAAGGAAATGGAAAATAATGAGGATGCCCGGCAGGTAGAACTCAGAATGGTCCAAGGAAAAGTAGAGGAAATAACCGAAAAGATTTCCAAACTGAATAGAAAACTCGATTCCAAAAGGAATGAATATAAATTGACGAAAAGTTTGATTGATAATTTGGAAGGCTTTCCTGAGTCGATTAAATTTTTGAGCAAGAATAAGAATTGGGCAAAAAAAGCACCTTTGTTATCTGATTTGATTTATGTAAAAGAAGAGTATAGAATTGCAATAGAAAACTTTTTAGAACCTTATTTGAATTATTATGTAGTCAAGGATTTGACGGAAGCATATGAAGCGATTCAATTATTGAATAAATCACAAAAAGGAAAAGCGAAATTCTTTTTGTTGGATGCTTTCAAGGATTTGAAATCCAATATGGTTTTATTGCCCGGCACAACGAAAGCAATTGACCTCGTGGAATGTGATGCGCAATTCACAGGTTTGATGACCTATTTATTGGACAATGTTTTATTGACAGATAATGATGACATTAAAAATAATATAGATGAAGAACAAGTTACCCTGATTTCTAAGAGTGGTAAATTCATACAAAAAAGATATTCCGTTTCCGGTGGTTCGGTAGGCTTATTCGAGGGAAAGAAAATCGGTCGGAAAAAGAATTTGGAAGTATTGAATACTGCCATCAAGGAAGGAGAAAAAGAGGGCGATATTCTTTCCAAAGAATTTTATGAATATAAACAAAAAGTAGAGGAATTAAAAAATGCTGATAAATCCCACCAAATCAGATTGGATAGGAGGGAATTGGAAAGGATTTCCCAAACTTATGTTTCCTTGAAAACCAAAGCGGAAAATTTCGAATCTTTCCTAAAGGAAGCGGCGGAAAGAAAAGAAACCTTGTTGCAAAGAATTTCAGAATTAGAAAATTCGATTTACGAATTGGATAATAATCTGAATGTGAAAAAAGCGGAAGCGGAAGTTGCCAATAATAAAATTCAGGAAGCGGATAGCACTTACCGTTTGGCTGCCGAACAATTATCCGAAGCGACCGGAAATTATAACCAAAGGAATATAGAGAATATCCGCCAACAAAATAAAGTCAATACTTTCAGAAAAGAATTGGAGTTCCGTCAAAAGCAATTGGCGGATACGCAATTAAAATTATTTACGGATAAGGATGGCATAAAAGAATCCGATGAAAATATAGAACTGGCAAAAGAAAAGATTGAAGATTTTGCAGAAAAATTAGTTGTTCTTTATCGTCAGAAAAAAGAACAACAAACCGCACTCAGCGAAGTGGAACGTTTATACTATGATTCTCGTGGAGGCATTAATGAAATAGAAAATAGCATTCGCAAATCGAATCACGAATCCCGTTTGACACAACAATTATTAGATACGCTAAAAGACCGTTTTAATGATGTCAAATTAAAGATGACTTCCATCGGAGAAAGGCTCCGTGCGGAATTCGATATTGATATCAATGATATTATTAATCTGGATCCTAATCCGGATTTGGTGCCAGCAGAATTAGAAGAAAAAGTGGAACGCATCAGAAAGCGATTGCACAATTATGGAGAAATCAATCCGATGGCAGTCGAGGCATATGATGAAATGAAACTCCGTTTTGACAATATCATAGAACAAAGGGACGATATTCTCAAAGCTAAGGAATCCTTGGAACAGACCATCAAGGAAATTGAAGATACTGCTACGGTTCAATTCATGGAGTCATTTACGCAAGTACGTGAACATTTCAAAAGGGTATTCAGAAGTTTATTCAAAGCGGATGATAATTGCGATTTATTTTTAGAAGATGAAAATGACCCATTAGAATCCAATATTAAAATAATGGCTCAACCCAAAGGGAAGAGACCACAGAGTATCAACCAGTTATCCGGAGGAGAGAAAACCCTTACTGCAACGGCTTTATTGTTTTCCCTTTATTTATTGAAACCGGCTCCATTCTGTATTTTCGATGAGGTAGATGCACCTTTGGATGATGCCAATATTGATAAATTCAATAATATCATAAAAGAGTTTTCCAAGGATTCACAATTTGTAATTGTTACACATAATAAATCCACAATGGCATTCATGGATGTCATTTATGCGGTAAGCATGGAAGATGGTGTTTCTCTTGTTGTACCTGTGGATTTCAGGGATTTTGATCACCAGACGACTACTGAAGTTTTAGGGAATTAACTTCCAATAAAATAATAATCAATAAAAAAACCTGCCAGTTTACTGGCAGGTTTTTTTATTGA
>JAHDHJ010000111.1 GCA_020631375.1 Saprospiraceae bacterium
CGGCGAAGCCGAGCAGTCTTTTTTATTGTAGCATTTGATTTTATTTACAATCTACTTCTGCTAATGATTCAGAAATTTCAACAGCTGCCTTGTCCTTAATCATCATAACTCCGTCCACTTCTTCCATCTGCCCTGACAAAAGAGAAATCTTTCCTGTTTCCATTTTGAATATCGCTTCTTCTTTCTGATCGCTACCCTCTATGGTATAGGAATAAATGGCAGTAATGATATTATCTTTTATTGTTCCCTCGATTGTTCCATGGGCCTGATCTTTTTCCGCAGGCATCCAATTGTAAATCCCTGTAACTTTCTCGCCCATTATTTTTAATTCAAGGACTGTGGAATCTATGAATTGTATCGTATCTCCATTAACGACAAATGGTTCATGAGCCATTGTTTTCAAATAGCAATGCTTTCCCATTTGGGTTTTAAACTCGGGAGAGCTATCTGCGGGGGTTTCTATTTTTGCTTTCTCTGTATTAGGATTACAAGAAAACAAAAGAAGAATGATCAATGGTAAAAAAGGAATGGCTGGCTTCATGATAGAATTTTTATTTATTGAAGATAGCTAAAATCATTCTGATTTCCCAAAAAGCAAATCATATCCTTTCCGAAGTACTGCCAAAACTAATATGGAAGAAAATGCAACCAATAATAAACCAATAATTAAAACAACAAACAAAGCAATGGATTCCCAAGCCCGTTCGCTTGTGCTTTCTATGAGGAAACTCTTTATGCTCCAAGCGATGATTAATATCGCAATGACAAGAGAAATTCGCTTGGTTTCTTTTTTATTGATTTTCATTTTGTAAATTTATAAAAAACAAATAGCAGACCGAAAACAGCCTGCCATTCTTATTCATGTATTATGATTCCAATCTAAAAAGATTATCCTACCAATAATTTTTTCACTAGGCTAGAAACCGTTTTACCATCAGCCTTACCAGCCAACTGACTTGTAGCCACTCCCATTACCTTACCCATGTCTTTCATGGACGTGGCTCCGGTTTTTGATATAATATCCTTGATGAAAGCTTCCAACTCGTCACTGTCCATTTGCTTCGGTAGGAATTTTTCGATTGTAGCGATTTCCTCGCGTTCTTTCTCTGCCAAATCCTCTCTTCCTTGTTCTATGAAAATAGCCAAAGAATCCTTTCTTTGTTTGACTAATTTTTGAACCAGCTTAATTTCTCCGGCTTCATCCAATTCCTTGTTGCTTCCGTCCGTTTTCACTAAAAGGATAGCGGATTTAATAGCTCTCAAACTTCTTTTTGCAGCATCATCCTTTGCTTTCATAGCTTCTTTTAATGCCTGCATTACTCTAACTTCCAAACTCATGTCCGAAAAGGGTTTTGATTAATTAATTCATTTGTATAAAAGACAAATGGTCAATAGTTTTATAGTCCACAGACCATAGTTTCCATAATTTTGTGCAATCTGAATCTGAACTATGGTCTATCGACTGATTGCTATCGACTTTGCGGACTTATCCGCAACTTAGATTATTTATAATACAACAATAATGATTTAAAGCCAAAATTAGTTCATTTCTTCAACAATTTGGAAAGTTATGCTGTTTGAATAGGGAAAAGGCTCGAACTTGCCAAATTAAATCAGATAACATGGGATTGTGGAATATCATAATGGGATGGCTCCGGTCAGATGAACAAGCAGATTTTGCTTGTCCCAATGCTATTTCACACCAATTGATCGTCCGCAGCCAAGAGGAAAAGAGATTATATGAAGAATGGAAAAACTCCCCTTGCAAAGAAAAAGTCCTTTCCTATATCTCTAATAATTATAAAACTTGGCTCACTACCTCATGTGACCAATGCGATGCCATTGATTTTTTAAAACTACCATCTTACAGAGGCTTCATAATTCATTTTATGGACATCGAACACGACTGCAATGAAGTCACTTGTCTTTTTGACTATCTTAAGGAAAGAGTATTGGAACTAGGCTACAAATCCTATGTCTCAGATGAGAAACTTGTTCCAAAATCCAGATGGATGGAAAGAACGGAAAGACACTACCTAAAACCACTTGTCTCTCTTAAAAAGAATGAAAAAATAGAACAACGTTTTGGTAATATAAATATCGAATTGCGTTTCAGGGATGATGAAGCCTTACATTTGAAATTCACGGCAGCCACTTTCCATAATTGCCAATTTAAGAATGCGGAAGAGTTTGATGAGTTAATGAATTATATTACAAAAACAGAAGTCAATTAATTTACAATAATATTTTTTAATGTTTTAAATTAAATACGGAATCCTTTTTCGCTTCGCGGAAAAGGATTCCGTATTTATCAACAAATTTGCTTGTTGATAAATTGTGAATAACAATTATTGCAATTGATTAAAAACAGGAACTCAAATTACATACAAAATGTTTTTATTATAAGAGCCATTAATTCAATTAAAAAAAACACAATTATGAAAAATAAATTAATTCGATTAAAATATGTATCAAATGTTTTTACTCATCGATTTTTATTTCATTGGAAATTAAATTGGATAAAATATATTGTTATATTTTTTGCAGGAATAATGATATATAATAAAGATTTGGATTTTCATATCGAATTAAAAAATAGTTCTTGTTTTTTAATTCCCATAAATAAAACAGAAAGAAAAATCCCTAGCAAGGATATAGTATTCACTAAAGATGGTGATAACGAAATTAAAATACTTGCCTCAAATAAAAAACATAATGAAAAAGAAAAAATACACTTGAATTATATCCAAGATTATTTTTTATTGGCACAAAAAGAAATGAAAAAAAATAAAATTCCCGCTTCGATTAAATTAGCACAAGGAATTTTAGAAACCAACGGAGGTACGTCTGATTTAGCAAAAAAATGCAACAACCATTTTGGAATTAAATGTTTTTCCAAGAAATGCAAAAAGGGACATTGTATGAATTTTAATGATGACACACATAAGGATTTTTTCAAAAAATATAATTCAGTGGAAGAATCGTACAGAGCACATTCTTTGTTTTTAAAAAAGAGCAGATATGAAAATTTATTTAATTTAGAAATGAATGATTATAAATCTTGGGCTTACGAATTAAAAAGAGCAGGATACGCAACGGATAAAAAATACCCTGAAAAATTAATTAATTTAATTGAAAAATACGAATTATATAAATACGATAAATATTAAAAAGATATTTAGATTTAAATAAACCTAAATTATTGGATAAATCAATTAATCGAATTTTTCGATTAATTGATAATTCGGATTTATTAAATGGAAACATAAAATTATATTCCATTTAGTTTTATTCATTATTATTGAAGCGGCGCTTTAATAATAATGAATAAAATTCCAGACAAGTCCAAACAACATTAAATCCAATTATTCAGTTTCTTTTTTTCCGTAGGCAAAAAAGAAACTGAATAATTTTGACCATAGGATTCAAGCCATTTCCTAAGTTGTTGTTACATTTGTATAAAAAATAAATAGTCATGGCACTTACAGAATCAAATATGTTGGACTTGGGAATAAAAGCTCCCGACTTTACATTACCTGATACCGTTTCAGGGAAAGACCTCAGTTTTGAAAACATAAAAGGAGGAAATGGAACATTGGTCATGTTCACTTGCAATCATTGTCCTTATGTCATTCATGTAAATGAAGAATTAGTGCGTCTAGCAAATGATTACCAATCCAAGGGAATCGGTTTCGTAGCCATCAGTTCTAATGATGTGGAAAATTACCCGCAGGATTCACCTGGAAAAATGACAGAATTGGCAAAGACCGCTGGCTATCCTTTTCCTTATCTTTATGACGAAAGCCAAGATGTTGCGAAAGCCTATGATGCAGCCTGTACACCGGATTTTTATCTCTTTGATAAAGATAGCCTTTTGGTTTATAGAGGTCAATTGGACGGTTCACGACCCAATTCCGGGATTCCCGTAACAGGAAAGGATTTGCGTACAGCTTTGGATGCCGTTTTAGAGGGAAAAGAAATCCCATCTTTGCAATATCCCAGTGCCGGATGTAATATAAAATGGAAGAAATAGAAAAACTGGAATTTTGGGAATATTTCCCTAATACAAATGGTCTAATCCAAATAGTTTCCCGTCACGCCTTTAGAATAAAGGCGTGACGGGAATTTTTTATAAATGCCGTTGATATGAAACTAAAATACATTCTTAGTATCCTAATGTTATTTTCCTTTGTTTTTCTTTTTGCCCAAGAAGAGGAAAAAGCAAAAGAGGAAAAACCAAAAACAGAAGAGAATAAACGCCCCGAGCGTCCTCCCAACAAAGGACAAAGACCTGAAGGCAGCAGACCGGGAAGAGGTGAAATGACCGTTGAGAAATGGAAAGAAATGTCGGAACGAATGCCTAAAATCGGGAAAGTTTCCGGAAAAGTCATTGACAAAAATTCGGGAAAAGCGGTAGAATATGCAAGCATAGGGCTACTTCTAGCAATGGATTCTTCTATTGTAAATGGCACGATTACAGACGAAAAAGGAATTTTTTCTATGGAAGAATTGCCCGTAGGAAGATTTATCGTAAGTGTGGAGTTCATGGGTTTTGATACCTATTATTCTGACAAAATCATGTTGAACCCAAGGAAATCGCCCGAAGTGGATTTGGGAACAATAGAATTGGAATTCGGTTCTGAGGTCTTGGGAGAAGTCGTTGTTTCCGAAAAGAAACCTTTCATGGAATTGGAATTGGACAAGAAAGTCTATAATGTAGCAGACAATATCACCGTTTCCGGAGGGTCGGCGACTGAAGTGTTGGAACAAATTCCCTCCATAGAAGTAGATATGGAAGGTTCGGTAAGCCTTAGAGGCAGCCAGAATCTAAGCATATTGATTGATGGGCGACCCACAGCAATGGCAGGAGGAGATCCCGCAGCAGTCCTCGAACTGATTCCCGCAGAGAGCATTGAAAGGGTGGAAGTCATTACGAATCCATCTGCCAAATTCGACCCCGAAGGCATGGCGGGAATATTGAATATCATTTTAAAGAAAAATAAAAAAATCGGCTTGACAGGATTAGTTTCTGCGAGTTATACCATTGTGGACGAATACAGCTTGAGTGGTACATTGGGTTACAAAAATAAAAAAATCAATATCTATGGGAGCTACACCCATAGGAATAGCGAAAGGGAATTCAGTCGTGAAAATTATAGATTGAACACCTTATCGGACACCACTTATTCTTTTGACCAAACAGGAAAAGGAGCTAGAAGAAGAATTTCCCATAACTTCAAAACCGGCTTGGATTTTTATCCGAATTCAAGCAGTACCATTTATACCGTTGCTTCATTTGGATTACAATCCAGTGATGATAATAGCAATAATATTTACCAATATTTTGACAATAATGAAACGAGAACCCACCAAGGAAGGGTACTGGAAATAGAAGACGAATCCTCTAAGAATAAGGAATTTACCCTTGGCTACCAAAAACGTTTCAAGAATGATTGGAGCCATAGCCTTGAGGTTGATTTGAATTATTCGGATAATTATGAAGAAGGGGATAGCAGAATAGAAAACGGTTTATATGGCATCGCGGATATTGATTTTAATGATCCTTTGGATCCCTTGTATTTTCAAGAAGATGTAACGGATGAAGAGAGGCAAAATTTCCAAGCGAGAATTGATTACCAAAGACCTTTTGAAAATAAAGCCAAATTGGAATTGGGATATAAAAGTAGGCTTAGATTGACGAATAATATTTTTGATTCCAGCCTTGACACTTTAGATAATGAATTTGAATTTGATGAACAAATTCATGCGATTTATGGAACATATGCTTATCCGGTAACGGAAAAATTCACCATCAAAGGCGGTCTGCGATTGGAACAAGCAATGACCAATTCCGAATTACTGAATACTGGAGAAACTTTTGATAAAAAATATTTCAGTTGGTTTCCCAGTTTGACATTGAGTCAGGACATGGGTAAAAAAGGGCAGGTTTCCTTGAGTTATAGCCGGAGAATAAACCGTCCCAGAACCAGACAAATCAACCCTTTTGTGAATTATTCCGACCCATTGAATTTCAGGAAAGGAAATCCCGACTTGAATCCGGAATATACCAATGCCGTGGAATTGAATTATATGAAAAGATGGGATAAACTAACATTTTCGCCATCCATTTATTATCGTTACACTACAGACATTATCAATCGTTATAAGACCGTAGATAGCGAGGGGGTCAGTACTTTGAGCTATGTCAATTTATCCAATTCCCAATCTTACGGCATAGAATTTTCGGCAATGTACAGTCCTTTCAAATGGTGGAGAATCATGCCGAGCGTGGATTTAAGCCATAGCATTTTGAATACTGACAATATCGCCGCTGATTTGAATAATAACAATTTTAGGATTGGTGGGCGGATTATGTCGAACATGACGGTGTGGAAAAATCTGGATATTCAATTCTTCACTTTTTTCAGAGCGCCCTCGAATATTACCCAAGGAAAAATGAAGGGAATGTTTTTCACAACGATTGGAGCCAAGAAAAAAATATTGAAAGAAAAAGGGACTATTGGTGTAAATGTCCGTGACCCTTTCGGTACCGGAAAATTCAGATTTACAACAGAAAGTGATCTTTTTTACCAAGAGGGCGTCCGACAAAGAGAACCTTATGTCCTTACCTTTTCATTTTCTTATCGTTTTGGAAAGCAAGAAAGGAATAAAAACAGAAGAGGTGACAGAGAAAGAGGCGGCATGGACGGCGGCATGGATGATATGATGGATTAGTTCTTGGTTTTCAGGAGAATAGAAGTTCCTTTAGCAATAATTTTGCTAAAGGAATTTTTTATCTAAAAACCTCTACATCTAAACATTTCACCATTTATTTAGTGACAAAGCCAATACAAATCGTCAAATATTTAACGATTTGTTTCAATATCTTTTATTTTTACCAGCGTTTAAGAATAACATCAAAAAAAATTGCTCATGAATAAGCATATATTAATATTCGGACTATTTATTCTGGCTCTTATGTTCTCAGGATGCAAGGGAAGTAAACCCGGAGGTGGCTTCAATTTATTCACCACCCAGCAGGATGCAGAATTAGGCTTGCAGGTAAAGAATGAAATAGAAAGCAACCCCTCACAATTCCCAATCCTCAGCGAATCCAAAAACAAGGAAGCCTATAACATCATCCGTGCAATGACGAATGAAATCCTCAATTCTGGAAATATTCATCACAGGAAAGATTTTGCTTGGGAAGTGAAAATCATAGATGATGATAAGACATTGAATGCCTTTTGCACACCGGGTGGCTATATTTATGTCTATACGGGACTGATTAAGTACTTGGATAAGGAAGACCAATTAGCAGGTGTGATGGGACACGAAATCGCACATGCCGACCAACGCCATTCTACCCGTCAGATGACCAAGATGTATGGAATTTCCGTATTGCTTTCCGCTTTGGCAGGCAATCAGGAACAATTGGCAACAATTACAGCAGGCTTGATAAATCTTAAATTTAGCCGAGGACATGAAACAGAGGCGGATAATTATTCCGTACATTATCTGAGCCGTACAAGATTCAATTGTGCAGGTGCTGCCGGTTTCTTTGAAAAGATCCAAAGCCAAGGTGGTGGTTCTCCTCCCCAGTTTTTAAGTACACATCCCAACCCAGCAAACAGAGTTGAGAATATTAGAGCCAAAGCTGCCGAAAAAGGTTGTAGAATGAATGATATCTCTAATCAATCCCGCTACCAGAAATTGAAAAATTTGTTGTAGGAAACTACTTGGAATTTTATAAAAAAAGGAAGAACAAATCATTTGTTTTTCCTTTTTTTATAAAATCTAAGGCTCTATTGGCTAGCCCGCAATCAAATACCCGCCATCAGCGGTATAAATCCCTCCGGTACAATAACTCGCAGCATCAGAAGCCAAGAAAACAGCTAACCCTGCCATTTCATCCGGTTGTGCGATACGGCCGGATGGTATCTGGGTTTGGACTTGGTTCAATAAAGTATCATTTGTCCAAAGTGCCTTACTGAACTTGGTTTTCACCAATCCCGGACAAATTGCATTCACCCTGATTTTATTGAAACCCCATTCCTTTGCCTGGTTTTGGGTCAGCATACTGATTGCAGCTTTGCTGACACTGTACAAACCCAAACCAAAGCCCGGTTTGCTTCCTTCTACAGAGCTGATATTGATAATCGAACCTCCTCCCCTTGATTTCATACTGGGAAAAACAAGATTGCTCAATTGCCAAGGGGACTTTACATTCACACCCATAATTTTATCAAAAATTTCATCGGAAGCATCATTGATAGGTCCGAAAATGGGATTCGTGGCAGCATTATTTACAAGGATGTCAACACCTCCATATGCTTCAATGGTTTTGGTTACCAGGTTTTCCAATTGGTCTTTATGTCCAATATGGCAAGCAATTCCGATAGCTTCCAAACCGTCTTCCTTGAATCCGGCGGCTACGGCATCTACGGATTCCTGACTCCGGCTGCTAACAACTACTTTGGCTCCGAATTCTGCCAAACCTCTTGCAATGGCTTCTCCGATTCCTTTACTTGCTCCGGTGACGATGGCGACTTTGCCTTCTAGATTGAAAAGAGGGGAAATTCTTTTATGATTAGACATGAAATAAATTTAATAAATTGTAAATATCAATATCATTACGAAGATAAAAAATGCAACTAAAGCAAAGACAAAAACAAAGGTCAGTTTTTGATAAGGCTTATAACCTTCCTGAGTCTTGACTTCCTTGTACCAATCCTCTTCTCCTTCAAATTGATTTTCTCTGATGCCTTCAAGTATTTCGGAAACTTCTTCCAAATCTTCCTTGCGGATAAACAATCTTTCGCCACCAAGTACATTTTCTGTAAATAGTGTGGCATTGCTATCAGCTAAAAAATGAGGAATATTCCTTGTCCTTAATAAGGAAGCAGCTACCTGCGATTCAAGTTTATCATTGAAAACCTTAGCGACAATGACTACATCATCTTTCTTGAAAGAATTTCTACCTTCATGATCTTCTGGGAAATAGTCAAGAATATCATTGTGTTCCTTATCTGCCATGTTTTGATTGAATTTAGAACTTTCGCAAATTACATTAATATTCGTCTAGTTAGTGGTGATTCGTAGCAAAAAAACTACTCTACCCGATGGTTTTTAAAATAATTGCCGTTTCAGGTGTTTGTTCACCTGAAACACTCCGTCCGAACAGTATTTCAAGGTGAACAAACACCTTGAAAGGCGAGTTGGGTTCTTGAATATAAAAACCATCGGGTAGAGTACAAAAAAACCATCTATTTTATTCTTTTCTAATAATTACCCGCCCGCAATTTTCAAAATCGGAATCTATGATGATTTCTTTTTCTTCATTTCCATAAAATATTTTCAAGGAAGCGGTATTCGGTGGCATTGTTCCCAAGTTGTGTGCATACAGAAGAATTTCATTGTCCCCAGGTTCTAATTCCAACTCAAAAATATCGGGTTCTTTTTTTAATGATTTTTTATTTAGAATGACTTTGCCATTAAAATAAATAGACGCAATATCCCCGTCCACTTTTTTATAATCCCTAATCTTCAATCTGATTTTTTCACTCGGAATTTCTAAAGTAACCAATGTTTTTGCAATTCGATTCTTGTCAGGAATAAAATTTATTGTTTCACCATCACTAACCGGAGCAATCCATACAGGAAGCGGCTCTATTTCTACAATTTCTTTTTTAGGTCGGAAAACATAAATTCCATTTTTCCAAGTTGCACACCAGAGGCTGCTATCTTTTGCCATTCTGATGCGTTCTATTCCGTCATCTTTTATTTTGATAGGCAGGTTGTATGCTTCCCAATTCTTTCCATCATAAATGGCGATACTGGCATTGTATTGAGTAGTGATGAGCGCTCTGTCATCCGGAAGAATCATGACATTGTGAATAATGTATTGGGATTTTCCATTTAAATCATAGTGGATTTTCTTAGGGGCATCTATTATCGTATTCCAATGGTTATTTTCCATTTTGTGCAAATACTTACTCGAAAAGGAAGCTGCCCATAAATTATCCTGGCTATCAAAAGCCATATCATAAATTGCATGTTTGAAAATCCTTTCACCACTATGTAGGGAATAAGTGCCATCGGGTTTCATGGGATATTCATAAACACCGTATCTGAACGAAACTAATGCGTTTCCATTCTTTTTGAATTTTATGTCGAAAGCATCCTTGAAACGATCTTCGACCAAGGTGAATCTTCCTTGGTTATACTGATAGAGTTTTCCGGTTTGTATGGCAGTGGCAATAAGTTTCACTCCCTTTTTATTCGCTCGGATAATCCAGGGTTGTCCCTCGGGAAACTTTATTCTTTCCCATTTTTTTATTTTGGTATCAAAAGTGATGATATACCCAAAATAACCTGCGATCCAAAATTTACCATTTTCTCCTCTATAGATATTATTCAACCACCAACTTTTTTCCCATTTTTCCGGCATTGGATATTGTTTCCAATTTTTTCCATCAAAACTATAAAGCCCTTGTTCATTCGTAGTGACCCAAGTTAAGCCGGTTTTATCATCAAATAAGATTTCTCGGATGTGATTATTTTTGAGTCCGGAATTATCTGTATTGTAAAATTCCCATTCGTAAGTACTGAAATCTTGAGAAAAAATAAAAATAGGAAAAAGGGAGAATATTATGTTGAATATTATTTTCATATAAGTATAGATGCATGTGAAGCATTAAAAGTTGTCTAGTGTTATTAGATTATACCAAGCGGTATTCGCTTTACAAACTACCACTACTAACAATTGTCTGATCTTCGGTAGTTACGAATTTTGACAACCCAAAAACCAATTAATCTTCAATATAACGAAATCTAGGTTTAAATAGTTTCTATAATATTCAGATACAAAACTGCTGAATATACTGTAAATTAAGTTAGGGTATATTAGGGGTTTATTAATCGGACTACAAACACCACTTTTCCGATTGTACGGCGTTAAAAAATTGGGATGATAGATCGATCTCATCAAAATTTTAAACAACTTAGTTTACAGTGTACTTAGAAGTCCGTGTGAAAAAAATTAGTGGCTCTTTACCCTGGTGCAGAGATAATCACTGTCGCTTTAGATAATTTGAATACCCATAATTTCAGTTCTTTCTATGAAACATTTGATGCAGAAGAAGCTGTTCGATTAATGGATAGGTTTGAGTTTATTTACACACCCAAATCCGGCTCGTGGCTGAACATGATTGAAATCGAATTTTTAGCCCTACCAAGACAATGTTTAAGAAGAAAGAACTTTCTGAACGTAATGAGGTGGAAGGAAAAATAGGAGAGGCAAAACAAGGATATCGTCTCAATGAAATTAAAGCCCAATCAGCCAAATCTTCTAATTCTTGGATTGGACTTTAATTTCATCACCAATTTCATCAATTTTGCCCTGATGAATGGTTTTCGTTTCTGAGGATACCCCAATTTTGGTAAAATCAGGGCATAATTCTTTCACGAACCATTGTTGAATGCAAGAGTAGATTATTTTAAAATAAAGTTCAACTATTTGACTTTATTATCTTAAAATCATCATTTTTCCAAACCCTTTTTTGAAGAATTTGTTGGTGCCATTGTCGTATTTGTCATATTCTTCTCCATTCTTTTTGATGACAACTCTATAGAGATAAACACCATTGGCGAGTTTGTCTCCATATTCGTCTGTGCCATCCCACCTGAAATCAGTAATGTTATTCCCGATTCTCAATACTCCCAATTCATCCATGGTAATTTCCCGAACAATCTTACCTGAAACGGTCATGATTTGTATTTTCATGAAATCAGGTAATTCATTGCCTGTAAGGGTAAAGACGAAACGAGTAGAAGTAGAAAATGGATTAGGATAATTAAGTACATTGGAAACCATTTCTTCATTAATAACTTCAAATGTAACTCTGTATCTTAGATCCCCTGAAGCATTCCCCGAAGCGTCTTTTCCTCTTACTTCCAGCTCATAAGTGCCATCCAGTGTCAATTGAGGTCTGAATTCCATTCTTGCTTGATTTTCTGCCGATAAATTATTCGTGTTAGCAGGATAGAAAGTCAGTATGTCTCCATCTATTTCGTACTCTGTAATATTTTCATCAGGGTCTGTAAGGAAAACCCTAAGTAGATTAGAATCCGCCAATGCAAGGAATTCGTTTTCATCTGTTAGGGAGATGATGATTTCGGGTTCGGAAGAAACAATGTCCCCATCCATAATTCTTGTCCCATCAAATGTTACATCCAAAAGGGGATTCCTCAAGTCATTTTGGACAAAAAATTCTTTGATTCCAATATTGTTATAGTGATGAAGTTCAGGCTGGTCATTATTCGGATTGGCTTCTATAATAATACGATTAGAACCAGTAAGCGTCCTTGTGTCATAATCCAAATGTCCTATGAGCATATTTCCTTTAAGTAAAGGTTCTAGTCGTTCTGTCTTGAATATTTCTGTATTATCGGAACCAATAATGGTGTACTGCATTAGCATGCTGTCCATATCCACATCACTTATGTTTTCCACTCCTATATCTAAACTGAAAATTTCGCCTTGTTGTAAGGTGTCTTTATAGAAAGAAAATTCCTTATTAGGGACTAGAGCCGCTTCTGGTAGAGGAGTGTAGTGTACTCGCCAGTAATCTAGTTGGGGGGGGGAGTAAGATTCTGTATCTTCTACATTGTAGATTAATTTAATATTAGGATATAGGTTTGCATCTATAGAAGATAAGGATTCTGTATAAGTTGTGATGCTATCCATTAAAAGTGTTTCTGTTCCATCAGGATTAATGCCTATCACATCAATGTTGGCGTTTTCGGTTAAGGGGTCGTATTCTGAAACCTGCCACAATAATGTTTCCCACGAAGATGCTGGACCAATAGTTGTGGACGTGATATCGCCACTAGTACTAGTGCCTTGTAGAATTGTTTCGACATTTATTACTTCTTCTAGATCTGTAGCATGACCTTCTGCCCTTGGTCCATCAGGGGTGTTGAATTGAAATATAAATCCATACGGAGTAGGATTTTCAATCATATTCCGTATTTGAGTTGCCCCTTGTTCTTCCAATAGATTGAATATGTTAGTTCCATAGGCTAAAGTATCAGCTTCCCAATCATTAATGGAAAAATCATGATTTGCGAATTGTGTTGTGAAGAAAAAGACATAATCCCCATCAGAAATTTCATTTTGTAAAAAATCTATGGTTCTTTCTCTGTGTTCAGCTAAGTTAGGATCTGCCATGAACCAATAGGCTGGTCCGCCCCAACAATTATAGCTAACAGAACCTGGAGGATTTCTCTTTAAATTTAATGAAACAGGGTCATAAACAGCCATCACAATATTATTGAAGCCATACGAACAAGCTCCATAATTATAATCCTTAAAACCATTTTTAAAAATGGCTATTTCATCTTGTTGGATTTGTCCAATTACGCCATTTTGAATTTTAAAGGGCATATTGATTTTTCCGAAGCTTAAATCCCTATTTGATTCGGATATGTTAATAAGTTCAAAATCATCCTTTTCATATTGGAAATAGTGGCTTTGATTCCACCCTTCTGGATTGTCTTGTATGTAAATGAAAGAACTATTATGCCAATTAAAGCCAT
>JAHDHJ010000112.1 GCA_020631375.1 Saprospiraceae bacterium
CATCTTTATAAAATTGACAGATATAGCAATTGTAAAAAGTGTGGATAAGGCAGCAGTCGTAGGCATAGATGATGAAACGATTACTTATGCATTGGATTGGGAGGTTCTAGGGCCACAATCTGCAGAAAATGCAGTCGTCGTAGATGTATTACCTCCTAATGTAGTTTATGATTCTGCTACTCCGACTCCGACGTCTGTTGATACGGATTATTTAGGAAGTGGTAGGACGGCATTAACATGGAATCTTACTCCATCTACCTTGATAACAGGTACAAGTGGAACAATTTCTGTAACGACTCACGAAACAAGTGCTTCTGATGGAGACGTATTATTGAACGTAACTGATATCAGTAATGATCGACAAGAAACTGATTACACCAATAATGATGATGATGCACAAACAGTAGTAGGTGATTATGCCAATGTTTATATTGAAAAATCAGGACCAGCTACATTGGATTTAAATGATAGTGGTACTTATACATTCGACTATGGAAACAATGGTAATATCATTGCAACAAGCGTAGTTATCTCTGATATCGTACCTGCAGGATTTGTGGTGACAGGTACAAGTGCCGGGTGTGGATTTGTAGGAAACACGGTTACTTGTAATCTTGGAGATTTAGCTGTAGGAGCAACAGGTTCTGTTACCGTTGATTTTACAGTTGATAACACTCCTGCACTGGTAGGGACATGCATAGATAATATTGTTAACATTAGTACTACCGCAAGTGAAACCGATGTTTCGGATAACAGGGATAATCATGAGGTTTGTGTTGAATTACTCAGTCTCGCTTCTATTTCCGGTACAGTATGGTGGGATGATGATAGGGATGGAGGAATTACCTTATTTGAAACAGGAATCGAAAATGTTGTCCTATGGTTGACAGGGACGGATATGTTCGGCAATTCTGTTCAGATCAGCACCAAGACTGATGGTAATGGAGAATATTCATTTACAGGTCTGAACCCGGGAACGTATAGTGTGGAAGAAGAGCAGCCTAATGGTTGGCTTTCCACTAGTGCTACGCCAAGTACTTCCGGTCTTACGGACATAGGGGATGTCATAGACGGGACTCCTACAGGAGCAATGAATAATGTAGGAACAATAGGTTCTGGAACAGTTTCAGCTTCAAATGAAGCTTATAATACAATTACACTTATCGGAGGTCAGAAGGGTATCAATTATAATTTTGGGGAGGATCTCGGGTCTCTGGGTAATTTTGTTTGGGAGGATACTAATAATGATGGAATTCAGGATGCAGGTGAAGAAGGACTAGGGGGAATTGTAGTAACACTTTATAACAGTTCTGGAGTTATGATGGGAATATCCTTGACCAATCATGAAGGCTATTATCTATTTGATAATCTCAAACCGGATGATTATTATGTTGAATATACTAATCTTCCTTCAGGTGGAATATTCACACTGGCGAATGAGGGTGGAGATGATGCATTCGATTCGGATGTTCCTTTAGGCGACGAAAGAACTACCCCGGTAAATATCACTGTAGGTGAAGAGAATCTAACATTGGATGCGGGAATATTCCTTCCTGTCCTTCCTGTTGAATTATTATCCATCCGTGCCAGGGCTGTGGATGAAGAATATATAACAGTGGATTGGACTACAGCATCGGAAATCAATAATAAGGGATTCTTCTTGCAAAGAAGTGAGGATGGCATTAATTTCCATACCATAGATTGGATAGATGGGAATGGGAATAGCCTCGAAACCATTAAATATAGATATGATGATTATGATGTGGTTAAGAATGTCCGTTATTATTACCGCTTAGAACAAGTGGATTTCGATTGGACTACTTCATTTACTTCGATAGTTTCTGCAATATTGTCAGGGGAAACATCTTTTGGAAGTTTGTTATATCCCAATCCTGCCATTTACAGGACTAACTTGGAATTGGTATTGCCGGAAAAAGGAGAAGTCTCCATAAAGGCCTATGATAATCTGGGAAGGCTATTATATGATGAAACGAAAATGGAGGAAGCTGGAAGAGGTTTACACGCTATTTCTCTTGAAAAATTTGTTGCAGGGGTTTACCATTTCATAGTAAGTTATGATGGGAATACCGTTAGCCATAAATTAATAGTAGTAGAAGACTAATTCCTAAGTTGGACTTTATTACTTTAGGTAATAACTGTTGCATTCCAAGGCGTCTTCTTATATCTAAAAAAAATCCGGGAAATAATTTATTTCCCGGATTTTTTTATTGGAATTATTAATTACGAATGGATTATCCCATCACTAAAATTAATTCAAGTTGCGTATAATTATTCTTTAATGAATTTAAAGGATTCGGGTTCTCCATTCATTTCCAAAGTAATTAAATAAACTCCTTTCGCTAAATGAGAAATATCCAAGCTCAAATTTTCATTTCCGATTACAGCTTCATTCATTCCTATTATTTTACCACTAACATCCAAAATTCTATATTTCACTACTTCAGAAGATGGATTTACAAAATTGATATTCAATGACAATACCGCCGGATTAGGATAAATGGAAATACCGGATTTATGAGTATCAATTTTTGCATTCACAATATCAGAATATTCGAAAGCTCCGTCGAAATCAATTTGCTTCAATCTATAGTAATAAACTATGTCCGCCCTCACATTTTTATCTTCTAATAAATATGTATTGACCTCGGCACTATTTCCCTTTCCTTCTACCCAAGCTATTTTTTCAAAACCATCATTCGGATTCAAACTCCTTTGAACTTCAAAACCACTATTATTTATTTCCGAAGCTGTTGACCATTCCAAATCTATTGCATTTCTATTAGGAGTCGCTTTGATTCCAATAAGTTCTACTGGCAAAGGAGGAAGCGCTTGAGCAAAGCCGAAGCCAGAAAATCCGGTTCCGAATGTAGCAGTTATCGTATGATCCATATTGAAAGTCCCTCTAGAGTCTGCTGCTTGTACAAATGGAGTAATATTAGTCATACTTGTTATACTACCAGTCGTTTTGACTACTTCTGCATCCGACCAAGTTCTTATTCCTGCCGATTCCCATCCTGTTTTTTCAGCATCTGTCAAATAGAATGTAATCGTATAATTACCTGCGGCATTATTATTCGTAGGAACAACTCTGAATGTCTTATTGAAAAACAATTGGTTTGCTGTTGCATAATCTGCTACTTGCATTGTTGCAGTTCCTGCACTTTCTACATAAACACTAGTACAGCCATAATCATGGGCTGACAAATTCTGTATGGTACACATCACATTTCCCGTTGCATCATCATAGAAATGTACTGTTTGGTTCGGACCCAATTGTTGATCTGATGGAGTCCCTGAATTCACTGCTGACTGAACAGCCAAAAGTGCGTCCCCGCTAATGGAAACATTATCTATTGCCCAACTAAAATCCCTATTGGCACTATAAACAAATCGGACTTTCATTGCAGCATTCGCATGTGCTGTAATATCAATGGATTGTGTATTGGGAGTATTCCATGCTCCTAACGAGCCATCATTATTACCATCTCTTGTATAAACATTCTGCCATGTAGTTCCGTCCCAAATATCCACATTAGTTGTCTCATTAAAACCTGCTCCATCTGCTCTGAAATATTGATCGAAAGACAAAATTACATTACTGAGTCCTGCTGTATTGACAGCAATGGATTCAACCGTTTCTAATAGTGTTTTATTTCCAGTAGCGGGACAAGTTACAAAAAGGCATGTCGTACCATCCAGGTTGTTGGTAGAATATTCATTCCAAGTATCTCCGGCATCAGCACCATCCGTTATCGTCCAATTGGCTAAGCCAGAATTGAGATCATCCGAAAATACAACTTGATTTATCAATCCTTCCTGAGGAGCCAGATCATCATCCGTAATAGTTAATGTGTAAGTGTCATCAACTCCTACAACAGCGTTACTTCCCGTAACAGATGTGATAGTTAGTATAACCGTTTCATCTCCCTCAACAGCTCCATCTGCCGAAACTATGATATCAACCGCTTGATCTGTGTCCCAATTTGCAGTAGTAAATGTAAGTGAAGCTGGTGAAGTAGTAAAATCTCCTGTTCCTGCTGTCCCACCGACAGAGAAGTTAACTGTAGTAGTTGCATCGGGAGCATTCCTAAGGGAAACCATCGTTTGAATCGTTTGGGTTCCACATTCGTTACCTTCTACTATTGTTCCCTCCATACTAGTAAAGGCAACATCTATCGTAGCCAATGCAGGCAATGTATAACCACAAGCCGTAAATCCGTCGTGCATCGCAATGATATCCGAAACAGAATAATTCAAATTTATTGCTGCCTGATAAACAGCAACGGCAGCATCGTTCTGATTGGAAGCACCATTGGTCATGCCCAATCCTTCCCAGAATGCCTTATCCAAATCCTGTTGTCCCACTTCATCCCAAATGGTCATTAGACAAGAAGCCCAAAGTTGTCCATCTGTATGAACCTGATTTATCAAAGCACCGGGGTATCCTGTTACATTCAACTGTCTTCCAGCCCAGCATGCATTATGCCCATCCCAGTTAAACATCCAATAATATTGAGGATCCGAAGGAGTCCATTGGTTCAGTCCCCTATTATAGGATCCCGCCCAATAATCCCCACAACCTTCACTCAAACCTTCGTTTTGAGATAAACCACCATTCGTAACCCAATCATGTAATCCATGTCCTAGTTCATGATGTATCACATCAGAGTCCTCAGCATCATCTACACATCCTTCCCCAAAGCACAATTCTCCCGTCCCTGAACTGAAATGTGAATTATCAGCACCATTTACACTATGTGGATCATACTGCACACCACCCGCATATTGTCGAGGCATGATATTACAACCCAAAGTGACATTTAGATACCTCATTGAGTAATCTATATGATAATAACAATTCGTCGCTTCGAAACCGTCATCTTCCCTATTGAATGTAAATGCACTGGAAGCTTGTGAGAAATCTCCTTTAGCAGGAGGCTCCCATTCAGTAATAACTGCATAAGGGCCATTCAAAGAATAAATCCCTCCGGAAAAGGTTATATCCTGCATAACATAATTCTGTACTTCTGCTTGGAGGCTTGCATTGGTTAGGTCTCCATTATCCACATAAGCTCCACCATAAAATACACCGGCAGATGACAAAGGATCTGCATCGAATACAGAACCGGTTCCTACTGCCATCATAGAAGCTTCGGATTCTGATTCATGCCGTTCTTCTTCGGATTTATGGTAATGGGCCATATCCACTACTTTGACGAACTCGCCTGTCATTGCATCCACTAGTATTTGCCAATCACCGCTAGGAGAGTCTCCACTTGCTCTCACCTCGTAGCATAGTTTTACAAAATTCTTATTCCAATAGACCATTAGTTTCGTCTTGTCAAATCGGATTTTTCCTCGTAAGCCTATTTTTTGGTGGGCTATCGCTCTTGCATATTGAGCTGTAATGAGTGGATTCGTACTTTCCAGATTAATATGCTGCCTAAAACTATTCATTACATATCTAACAATATTATCAAAGTCAATATTTATCGTGATTTCAGACCTGCCTACAGGAAATCCATCTACATATTGCCTCAATCTTACTGTTGTTCCAGCATCGCTTTCACGGATGAAGTGAAGTTTTAACTCTGAAATATCCTTTTCTCTTAAACCCAAAAAGTCCTTATTGGCATGAATATATTCCATTGCCATTTTTTCAGGTGTCCCGCCCTGGGTTTGGAAAGATAAGCCATATAGACCTAGAGGGTAGCCCGTATCCTTGCTATATCGGATATCCCCTTTCATCATCCAATCTTCAGTTTCATCCAGCCTGATTTCAAAATCCCGTTGGGGAACGGCTTTTTTTGCATTTAACAATAGGAAAGAACAAAGTAAAATAGTAGTTGTTAGGGAGCTTTTAATTGTAGAATTAAAACTCATAAGTAGTAACATTGGTTTGGTTCAAAATTTTTGCTAATGCAAGATAATAAATTATAGAAGCCTTATATATTTATAGGGCTATTTGTCAAATATATTACTTAGTTTTAACAAATTGAGTTTGTAAGAAAATCATCATGTTATCTCCTCTTCAGATTGTTTTTTAATATCTCGATTCACAGCAATGGCTGCATTTAGCTCAAAACCAGCTAATAAGATAAATGCATTCAGTTTCAACCAAAGCATAAATGCGATTAAAACTCCAAGCGAGCCGTATAATTGGTTATAAGAACCAAACTCATTTACATACAAAGAAAATATCCATGAGGATAAAATACATAGGATAGTAGCTAGTGTAGCTCCGGGTGAAATAAAGTCAAATTTCGTCTTCAATGCAGGTCCGTATCTATAAATAATGGATATGCTACCATAATACATCAACAATACCGCTAGCCAACGAATAAAGAAAAAGCTCATCTTAGTGAAAAAATCCGCCTTGATATGGTTTGCCAAATATTCTATTAGGATATTCCCCCCTATGATTAAGGAAATCGAAGCAACTAATGTTGAACTTAAAAGGAGTACCAGTTGAAAGGAAACGATTCTTTGCATAAAGAAATTACGGGACAGGAAAGTCGTCTTCTCATATTTCTTATCAAAGCCTTGAAGTAATGCCATGATACCATTGGAAGCAAAAAATAAGGACAAGACAAAACCCAAAGAAAGTAAACCTCCTCTAGTTGTTTCCGTAATGTCCCTGATAAATTTCATGATTTCTCTGGAAACAGAATTAGGTAATAATTCTTCCAAACTCAATTCCAAAGTATTGACAAAACCCTCCAAAGGCAAAAAAGGGAGTAAAGTCAGTAACATGATTGTAGCAGGGAAAAGTGCTAACATAAAACTGAATGCTATCGAATTCGCCCTGACCTGAATGGCATTCCGTCTGGATTCATTATAAAGAAAAAGAACAATATCATAAACAGGAACCCTAAAAAAACCGGGCAAAGACCTCCGTTTGGACCAATCCACCAAACCTATGGTCACAGGATGTTCTTTAAGGAACTTCCTTATTTCATTTGCATTAGGCAGTTTCAAAATAAGGTGTCAATTTTTCTAACAAAAACTTTGGAGCTTCCAACGATTTCGTCTTATCTGCCAAAATAAATCCCAAACGGACATAACCTCCATTTACCATTTCATTCTTTTCATTGAAAATATCAGAATAAAATGTCATTGTTTTATCAGGTATCTTCCTAAGACTCGTGACAATTCTTAGATTCTCATCATACAATGCCGGTCTGACAAATCGGATATTCATAGACATCACGGGCATGAGAATCCCATGTTCTAATTCCATATTCTTATAGGATAATCCAATGGAACGAATCAATTCCGCCCTGCCCACTTCATAATATTGGGCATAATTCCCATAATAGCAATAACCCATCTGGTCCGTTTCCCCGTATCTCACCCTTATGAAAGTTTCGTGTTCAATCATATCGGTTTCCTTTCTATCGGACAAGTCATACAATGTGAACCACCTCTAGCCCGAGATAATTCGCCGGAAGGTAAATGGATAATCGTGTTTTCCAGCGTTGCCGGATTGATTTCCCCGCTTTTTACTTTTTCCAAATAATCCAAGGCATGGATGGTATCATATCCGGCTTCTTGAAATGCTTCTTCTGTCTTGACATTTCGGTCGTAGGTAATTGCTACGCCTGGTTTCAATGCTACCAAATTACATCCGTCGGTCCATTGTTCCCTTTCCTGATAAGGCGATTCTCCTTTCCCACTCAATATAAAACGGGTTTTAGGATTAAGTTCTTCCAAAAAGAAATCCTTTACTGAAGCGAAATTCGTTTGGGTACCATCTTTCCTATGTACGATTACACTAGAACCATTCCCATCAACTATAAAAGGCTTATAGGCAACTACATCATTCAAATTGATTTGTGTAAACAAGGTATCAATGTGCATGCAGGAGCGATCCGATGGAATATTGATTTGTACAACATTCTTAATGACCCCTTTATTAAAAAGTTCTTTTTTTAATAAATCAATGGCATAAGCAGTAGTCCGCTCACTACATCCTATTAGTAAATAATCCGGATGAGCGGTCATCATATCGCCTCCCTCAATAGAAACTTGTTCTCCTCTATTAGACGGAGGAAAAGCATCAATATCATTAAGGTTAATTACCTTCCCCGATTCATGTAAGGATTCAAAATATGGATGTGCCCAAAAAATCATTCTTGTCAATAAATTTTCCCTATGTCTTGCCTGCTTCGCCGCCTTGGTTACAATAACATGGTCATTCACGGTAACCGCAATATCCCTTGTAAAGATGAAATTAGGTATCGGATCGAACAAAATCACATCTTTAGATACACAATAACCGCTAATCAAAGTGTCCGTTAATTCTTCATTCGATAATGAAGCCAGCAATTCCCTATCCCTTATCGGCAATTCCTCATAAATCGCCACTTTCTCCAAAAGCTTACTCTTCTTTTCTTTATTATGGGACAAGGCTTCCAATACCAGTTTTTCCACTTCCAATACATTCTCTTCCCCGACAAAACTCTTTAGTACTTCAGTAAAGACATCATGTTCTTCCTGCATTTTAGGCAAATAGACTATATCGTCAAATAGCAATTCTTCCGCATGTTTAGGACTTATACGTCCAATTCCCTCATCGGGACGGTGTGTAATAACTCTGATCAATTTTCCTATTTCTGAATTAACTTCTACTTTCTTATTTGGCATAAAATGAATGTTTTTTAATTTCGGATCGTGAAAAGTCCTATATCATCAAAATAAAAATGAGCATTTTAACAAAGGAAATAAAAAAAAGGCGTTTTGAATAGTTTATAAGGAAAGAATAATTAGGAATACATATAAACTTAGTACACTGTAAACTAAGTTGTTTAAAATTTTGATGAGATTATTTTGGGATTTGGCGAGGCATTTTTTGACAGCATAGCCTTAGCTATGGTGGGGAAAAATAACGATGTCCAAATTTCAAAAGAAGCCATAAGAAATTAAATTTATTTAGTTTACAGTGTACTTAGCTACATAGTTTAATAATTTTGATACTTTTGGAACAATTGCCAAAAGGAAAATATTGATTCAATATAATAAAATGAATAAGACAAAAGTAGCCATAATAGGCCCCGGAAATATAGGTACGGATCTAATGATTAAAATCATGAGACTTTCCGAAAACCTTGAGATGTCCGTCATGGTAGGAATTGATCCGAATTCGGACGGATTGGCTAGAGCCAAAAAATGGGGATTTGCGACTACGGATAAAGGCGTTAGGGGATTAATAGCCATGCCTGAATGGAAAGATATTAAAATTGTTTTTGATGCCACTTCTGCAAAAGCCCACCATTACAATTGGGAACACATCAAGGAATTCAAAGACAAAAGAATCATTGATTTGACACCTGCCGCTATAGGGCCTTATTTAGTTCCTCCTGTAAACTTTGATGATAATATCAATCTTCGCAATGTCAATATGGTAACCTGCGGAGGGCAAGCAACTATTCCTATAGTAGCTGCAATTTCTAAAATTGCAAAAGTCCATTATGGAGAAATTGTTGCATCCATTGCCAGTAAATCAGCAGGTCCCGGAACAAGGGCTAACATTGACGAATTTACAGAAACAACTGCTTCCGCAATTGAAAAAGTAGGAGGAGCTAGTAAAGGAAAGGCTATCATCATATTGAATCCGGCAGAACCTCCAATGGTTATGAGAGACACTGTTTTCACACTAAGCGAAAACGGAGATAAGGAAGCAATAAGGAAAAGCATACATGATATGGTTGCCAAAGTACAAAAATATGTACCAGGCTATTCTTTGCACCAAGAAGTACAATTCGAAGACATCCCGGAGGACGAGCCTGTTTTCATTGAGGGAGTTGGTTATAAATCCGGGCTTAAAACAATGGTATTGCTCAAAGTAAAAGGAGCAGGGCATTACCTACCCGAATATGCGGGAAACCTAGATATTATGACTTCAGCTGCTATGGCAACGGGCGATAAATTAGCCTTGCTAGAATTCGCAGATTCTTAAATCCAACAAGCACTTAGAAATATGAAACCGATATATATACAAGATGTTACCTTAAGGGATGGCATGCACGCTATCCGCCATCAATATGGAAAGGAAAAATTAAAGGAAATTGCCATCGCCCTTGACAGGGCAAAAGTAGATGCCATCGAAATAGCCCATGGAGACGGACTCGCCGGTTCTAGTTTCAATTATGGCTTTGGAGCACATACGGATTGGGATTGGTTGAAAGGAATAAAGGAAGAACTCACTCATGCCAAACTTACAACCTTGATTCTTCCCGGCATCGCTACGATCCATGATTTGAAAAAAGCGAGGGATTTGGGTGTGGAATCTGTCCGGGTAGCTACGCATTGTACTGAAGCAGATATTTCTGCCCAACACATTCATGCTGCCAAGGAAATGGGTATGGATGTAGGAGGCTTTCTTATGATGGCTCACATGAATGAGCCTAAAAAGTTGGCTGAACAAGCCAAACTGATGGAATCCTATGGTGCTGATTGCGTTTATGTAACAGATTCTGCCGGAGCATTATTAATGGATGGCGTGATAGATCGTATCAAAGCATTCAAAGATGTACTAAAAGAAGAAACGGAAATCGGCATACATTGCCATCATAATCTTTCTTTGGGTGTCGCCAATACTATTGTTGCCATGCAACATGGAGCCAATCGCCTTGACGCATCCCTCGCAGGAATGGGAGCAGGTGCAGGAAATGCTCCATTAGAAGTATTAATCGCTTGCTTGAATAAAATGAATGTCTCCCAAAATTCAGATTTATATCAATTAATGGACATTGCCGATGATATCATCCGTCCGCTCCAAGCCCGCCCTGTTCGTGTAGACAGGGAAACACTTTCTTTAGGATATGCCGGTGTTTATTCTAGTTTCCTATTACATTCCGAAAGAGCTGCCCAAAAATATGGTTTGGACACTAGGGAAATTCTAGTAGAATTGGGAAAACGGAAAATGGTGGGAGGACAAGAAGACATGATAATCGATGTCGCTTTGGACATATCAAAGCAAAAGTGATTTTTTTCCTTTCTCTTTGTATAGATAAATCTGAACATTTACTTAAAATAAAATATCATGCACATAGCAGCAAAAATAATTATAGGTCTTGTCGCTTTTTTCCATATTTATATATTATGGTTTGAAATGTTTGCTTGGGAAAGCAGAGGCCCTAAAGTCTTCCGTAATTTTCCTAGGGATTTATTTCCGAAAACAAAAGCATTGGCAGCGAACCAGGGATTATATAACGGATTTTTGGCAGCCGGATTAATTTGGTCTTTATTAATAACGAATATTGAATGGTCTGTACATGTTGCGACATTCTTTTTGGGATGTGTAATAGTCGCAGGAATATACGGAGCAATCACTGCGGATAAAAAAATATTTTTTGTTCAGGCAATGCCTGCTTTGATTGGGTTGATATTATTATTTGTTTTGTGATCTTTAATCTTCAATAATCCGCATAATTTCTGCTTTGTTTTCTTCGTAATAATCAGTTGCGAAATCTCGGAGTATTTCTAATATATCAACATCTTTTATATCCAAATCTAATTTTACACCTCTTAATTCTTTAGGGCACATATCTTCAGAAAAATCAGGTTGTAATCTTAGATAATATTCTTCAGTCAATAATTGTCTGACATAATATTCAGAACATTGGACATTGGATTCTATCATTAAATTAGCGATGTGTGAACGCCATTGCCATAAACCCCAATCTCCTTTTTCTATTGTTTTTTGGTCTACGAAATTTCCGTTGGAAGTACCACAGCCCAAGGATAATATTTTTGTCTTTTTTACATCCCATTCCAAGCCCTTGCTCATGGGAGCGTCATGTCGGTATTTCTTTTTTGAGCTTTTGTTTTCACTTACAGCAAAGGATAAGGCTGATAGGGCAGGGTGGTTAATTGCTACGCCTCCATCTATGAATTCTTTTTCAACAATGGGAAAAAAAGTAGGAGCAGCAGAAGTACGTAATGCAATATCTGCTAATTTTTCATCCTGGAACTTTATGTAAGATGAATTATAAACTACGGGGCGGAAATTTCTTTTTTTCTCATCTTTTGTAGGATTCAAACTAAAGCTAGGAACCATGAATATTTTTTTGCCATCATGTTTTTCATGAATATCCTTTAAGGTCAGATCCTTAAAGAAAGCCTTTGTAATAGACCTTAGATTTTTATTATCATATTTCGCTCCGAATAAATAACTGACATCAGCCAAATTATCCCAAAAAGAATCCTCGAATATTTTTTCAGAATTAAATAAATATAGGTCCACCAAGTCCTTAGTAGGTACTCCTACGGATAATCCCAAACAAATAATTCCCCCGGTAGATGTACATCAAAAAGTAGGATATTTACCGGTATCATTAAAAATATGATTCAGAATTACGGCAGGAATAATTCCCCTTGCACCGCCGCCGTCTATGGATAATATTTTGTTCATTGGTTTTTTATTTAGAAATTCATATAATTAAGCAAACTCCAAATAAATACAAAAGATAAAATGAAACTCCTTGCCGTGTGAAAGTGTTTGTTCACCCCGAACAAGGTTTAATTGAGGTGTGAACAAATATCTAGCAATGCGAGATTATTTTTACTAAATAAGAAGTCAGTTGTTATCTAAAAATCTGGGTATCTCTAAATCTAACTATCTAATTACGAAATAAATCCCTTAAACATATTCCAAACCTGTTCGTTCGGAGGCGGCGCTTTAATAACGACCGGTTCTTTTTTTATTGGATGCTCAAAAGAAAGAGAGTGGCTATGCAAATGAATCATGCCCAATCTTTGGTGATGTATCGAACCATATTTTTTATCTCCCCTAATCGGGCAACCAATCCGAGATAATTGGGAACGGATCTGATGTGGTCTTCCTGTCTTTGGATTGATATCAATTAGAAAGTGTTCACCCATTTCAGATAAAAGAGAATAAGATAATTCGCAACGTTTAGCTGTTTTATATTTTTGTTTATCAAAAAGGCGGACTTTATTTTTCTCCTTATCCTTTATCAAATAATGAATAAGCGTATCCTCTATCGGATCCGGTCTCACAGTCGTTATCGCCCAATACCTCTTATCCACCTTTTTATCCGCAAACAACTTATTCATCCTCGCCAAGCCCTTGCTCGTCCTCGCAAAAATAACGACGCCACTTACAGGTCTGTCGATCCGATGTATCGTACCTAGAAAAACATCACCGGGTTTCTTATATTTTTTCTTAATATAAGCTTTCACCATATCGCCCAAAGTCTCATCCTTAGTCTCATCTGCCTGCACCAAAACTCCCGCAGGTTTATTGACCGCTATATAATGGTTATCTTCAAAAATTACTTTCATTTTTTTCAGTTAACAGTTAACAGTTAACAGTTATCAGCTTAAAGCAAGGAACAATCACCCATCACACTTCCGGGTAATTGACTGTTCACTGCTAACTGAACACTATTAACTGCTAATTAAGGTGTACGGACATTTCTTTCCGCTCTAAATTTACATCAATATTTTCATTCAAAGTTGTAGCAAGGGACAAACCTACATAATTAGATGATACCGGAAAGGATTTATGTTCCC
>JAHDHJ010000113.1 GCA_020631375.1 Saprospiraceae bacterium
CATTTTTTAGGCAAAGTTAATATAATTGAATTTGCCGACTTAAAGTCGGGGGGGGGTAAACCTAAAAATGAGACCAATAAAAAAGATTTAGATAGTAAAATCAATATTTTCAAACAAACGGTCACAGCAGATTTACCTAAGAATTAGTTGGATTTTTTCAAAGAATTAGAAGGAAAAAAAATCCTTTGGTCAAAAAGGCAAGTATTACTGTTTTCCAAATCTCTATAGAAAACAAAACATTCATACAAATCATCGCCAGAGACGAAAAACTAAAAAACCTTTGTACCAAAACTGGAGGGTATAAAATCCTAGTGGAAAAAACGAAATTGGCAGCATTCAAAAAAAAGGTTAAGGGATTTTGCTTATCTTATTACTTGGTAGATTATTCAATTTGCATAAAACGCAACTTGTCAATAGACGATAGTTTTAAACAGAAAAAAGAGTTTATTAGACGATTGAATGATTTGAGTCCAATTACTCAAAAGCTAAGTGAACGCATCTCCAATTAAAAACGTTTAGCAATAAGGCATCATATTCTAAAGTTTATTAAATAAAAAAAGGATGGGATTTTTAAAGAATTTCAATAGTAATAAAAATAGCGATTTGCATCAAGGATGGAAAGAGCTAAACGATTTGGAACAATTGGATCAAATCATTGCTGATTCCAAAGACAAACCAGTAGCAGTATTCAAGCATAGCACTACCTGTGGAATCAGTGCCAGAGCGAAACATGTTTTGGAAGGAAATTGGGACATAGAGGAGAGCGAACTGGATTTCTATTATTTGGATTTATTGACATACAGACCCGTTTCCAATAAGGTCGCCGAATTGACCGGTGTGCAACACCAATCACCCCAAGTTGTCCTTATCAAGGATGGCAAAGCTGTCTATAATGAATCCCATCATAGCATCAGTGTCAAAGAATTAAGGGAATTTTTGTGAATGAGTTTCAAACACTAGGTTAAACTTTGCTTAAACAACTCCATATCTTGTGCATTATTGCTGCATTCCTTTGTAACTTGAGTTCCGTAAAGGGACAGTCGAAAGAGAATGTCTGGAATACACTGGCTGATGTCACATTTGAAAATGTAATGGATCCTGTATCGGGAATTCCATTATTGCAAGCACAATTCGGAGATAAAGTCCTCGATTTGAATGGAATGGAAATCACCATAAGAGGTTATTTACTTCCTGAAAAGGGATATAAGACCCACAAGGAATTCATTTTGTCTTCCTTGCCTTATAACCTTTGCTTTTTTTGTGGCAAAGCAGGGCCGGAAACGGTAATGGAAGTTTCTTCTCTGGATGCCGTTAGGTATTCGGATGATCCCATTACCTTGAAAGGAACACTCATGTTGAATGTTTTGGATCCATATGGTTTACCTTACATTCTCACAAATGCCAGATTGGTCAAAGAATAAATTAGAATAAATCGATTCAATAATGAAACAGATACTAAGCACTTTTATCCTTTTAATGATTTTTTCCGCTGCTGTCTTCGCACAGGACAAAAAAAAGGAAGACCCAAAACGAACTTGGAAAACATTAAGCAATATCACTTTCAAAAAGGAGTTTGACGAATTCATGGGGTTCAAGGTAGATGTACCTGTCTTCGCCCCGGAAGTACAAGCATTGGATGGCAAGGAAATCACCATAAAAGGATATATCATTCCTACCGAAGGCTACAAAAGCCATAGGGCATTTGTTTTTTCTGCCTATCCTTATAATATGTGCTATTTTTGTGGGGGTGCGGGTCCGGAAACGGTCATGGAAGTGGATGCCGATGAGGATATAAAATATACCGCAGAACCCGTAGTCATAAAGGGAATCCTACAATTGAATTCCGGAGATATCAACCAATTGATTTATTCCATGACTAAGGCGACTTTGGTGAAAGAATAAACATTGGCTATCCTGAATTTAGGATAAGAATAATAAATAAAAAAGAGCCTCCTTTGTAAATTTGGTTATAAAATAAAAACCAATTTCGCAAAGGAGGTTTTTATTTTGGCTTGTTCCAATTCTTATGATGACAAGAATAAATTTCAACGGAAAAATAATACCATCTGATAAATTCCAATTGGGAATAAATAATCGTGCATTTAAATATGGAGATTCCTTATTTGAAACCATTCGGGTCTTTGATGGAACAATCCCATTTATAGGATTTCATTTTAATCGATTAATTGGGGGGCTTTCTATTTTAGGATATAATATTCCTAAAAAATTTAATTGCAATTTTATCATTCAAGAAATAAATAAATTAACAAAGGGCAAAGGAAACCATAGAATCCGACTGATGGTTTTCCGTGAGGATGGGGGATTATATTCTCCTACAAATAACAATTTGAATTTTATTATTGAAAGGAATGGTTTAAAAAAGAATAAATTTTCATTTCCAAAAAAAGGCTTATCTATCGGATTATTAAAAGACAAACTACTCATTAGCAATAAAACATCCCATTTAAAAACGGGCAACAGCCTTCCTTATATTTATGCGGCTTTAGAAAAACAAAAAAAGAACTGGGATGATTGTTTAATTAAAAATAATAAAGGAAAAATCGTTGAGGCGATTAGTTCTAATATTTTCATTATTAAAAATAATAAATTATTAACGCCACCAATTACTTCAGGATGTATCTCTGGAATTACGAGGAAACTAATTATTGAAAATATTAAAAACATTCAAATAGAAGAAAAAGAATTCACCCATAAATTCATTAAAAAATCAGACGGAATTCTTTTAAGTAATTCTATCCAAGGAATAAAATGGGTAAGGAATTTTGAGGATATTGAATTTCAATATCCTGTTCTAGGAAAAAAAATCACCCAAGAGTTAAATAAACTCTTGGGTTGAATTATTATTTAGTAGAATTAATTTCATCCAATTTAGTTTCTATTTTTTCTAACATTTTTTCTTTTACAAGCGTCCATTTATCCAATCGCTTTTTAATTTGTTCTTTTTCTTCATCTGTTTCTGCGGCTTTCATTTCTTCTGAAATGGATTTTATTTTCAAATCAATTTCCGCTAATTTTTCCTTTCGTTTTTCAAGGGATTCCGCTTCATCAGCCTTATCGAAAATCACATTTTCCGGTGCGTCCACATCATCTAATTTTTGTTGCTCAGACTTCCTTACTTTTTTGGGTATAAATACAGTATCTCCTATTGGGCGTTGGTTCATGAAATTGGGTGAAACAATTTCTATCCCTGCTTCATGGAGACAATCCAAAATCATGGCATTCAATTTGGATTCCGCAGAAATAATCGTTTTGATATCTTCGAGTAAACCATATGTTTTGTAAACAACAGAAAAATCACCCAGATCCGTTATCCTAACAAATCCGTCTTTCAGTCCCGCAGCCTCCGTTGCTTTCAGCAATGCTTTCTCAATATTTATCCGGTTCACATCATAGCCCAATGAACAAATACCAGAAATAAAAGTACCCGAAGTTCGGATAACTTTTACAGGATTGGTGGTGAGAAATAGGTTCGGGATAGTTGTCAAATCCCTATTCTCCGTTTGGATTTCCGTATGGAACAACCCTCTCTCAGTTACCCTCCCGAACAATTCCCCCGTTCTGATAAAATCTCCGGGTTTAAAACTATTAATGGTTCGGAGCATAATCCCTGCCATTCCATTGCCCATAAATGTAGCCGAACTCAAAGCAAATACCGCAGAAATCACAATACCCACCAAACTGGAAATATTTCCTTTAGTAGATGGATCCATAGGCAAGGAAAGTACGATGGCTATTGCTCCAACCAAAACAATTGAGAATAAAACGATGGATCTGATAATTCCCCAATCTGCCTTTCCTTTCGAAGATTTTTCCAATACCCACTTGGCTGCATAATAAATGCCTATAGTGATTAATATTGTAAAAAATGTTCCTTGAAAACTGAGTATCTTATCTATTATGGCATTCATAAGTGTTGCTATTGTCGAAATAAAAAAGCGGTAGTTTCTATCTTTAGACTAGAAACTACCGCTTTGATAACAATATTTAACTTTTTTTTAGTTCGTGAATTGCTCCGCTCCTTTAAATAAGGAATCAACAAATGCCTTTTTATTGAAAATTTGCAGATGTTCCATTCCCTCTCCTACTCCGATATATTTAATGGGAATCTTGAATTGTTCGGAAATCCCTATTGCTACGCCACCTTTTGCCGTTCCGTCCAATTTCGTCAAAGCCAAGCAAGTAACGTCTGTTGCTTCACTGAATTTAGAGCATTGTTCTATGGCATTCTGTCCTGTGGAAGCATCCAATACGAGCATGACATCATGTGGTGCTCCATCGTGCATTTTATTTATAGATCGCTTGATTTTTGTCAATTCATTCATCAAACCTATTTTGTTGTGCAACCTACCTGCCGTATCTATAATGGCTACATCAAGTTTATTATCCACAGCATATTTTACCGTTTCATAAGCGACTGCTGCGGGGTCTGTATTCATTCCTTTGGAATAAAATTCACAACCTGCTCTCTCCGCCCATATTCCCAATTGATCCACAGCCGCCGCTCGGAATGTATCCGCTGCACCCAAAACCACTTTCTTGCCGCTTTTGGTTAATTGATAAGCTAATTTCCCAATAGTTGTTGTTTTCCCAACACCATTCACACCGACTACTAATAAGATATAAGGACGATGATCTCCAGGAGGACTAAAATCTTCAACATCCCCTGTATTGTTCTCTGCCAACAAAGCAACAATCTCTTCCCTTAATATGGCATTCAATTGACTTGTATTCAGATATTTATCACGTGCGACCCTAGCTTCGATCCGTTCTATGATCTTAATGGTGGTATCCAATCCCACATCAGAGGAAATCAGGACTTGTTCCAATTCATCCAAAACTTCTTCATCCACAGTTGCCTTACCGGCAATGGCCTTGCCTAGTTTTGAGAAGATATTGGTTTTGGTTTTTTCCAATCCCTTGTCTAAATCTTCTTCCTTTTCCTTACTAAAGAATTTTTTAAAGAAACTCATTTCTACTTATTATTAGGGTGTTTACAATTTTTATTCTTATACTATTAATAACCTAGCTGTGTAAAATGCAATAGACTTTAGATTCTAGTATTTAGACTTTAGTATAAGACCTACGCAACTGACAAAGTAAAAAACCAAGCCTGTGCGAGAGCGATAATGAATGATTTTCTACGAAAATCATTCATTATCTATATACTAACGTCTATATACTAATATCTCTTAAAAGTATTAAACAACGAAGATAGTAATTGAGTTTTAGGAAAACACGAAAAGGCTTTTCTAAAATTAGAAAAGCCTTAGCTTATTTTTCACATTGGGATATTATCCCAAAAATAACGTATTGGAAACTACTTCTTATCTGCGAAGAATTCCTTAACCTTATCTTTGTGAACGATCATTTCCTTGTAGGTGTACTTACCCGTAACAGGATCCTTAATGCTTTTTACCACTTTTACGTGATCCTTACCAGAACCTGCGTTAGCTGCACGTTTTCCTACTCTGGAGTTTTTCGATACTTTCTTAGCCATGATAAATTATTTTTATCAATTACATAATATATTGTAATAAGCCCTAACAGATTTTCAGTCGGAATAATTCCTTTGGGGCAAATATAAAATACCATTCACCAAATAATTAGTCTTGGCATCCTATCCCCATTGTGAATCCTTCCGTAAAACCAATTACTTAATTTCTCTGTGTAAGGTCTTCTTCTTCAAGATAGGATTGTATTTTACCAACTCCAATCTATCAGGGGTATTCTTACGATTCTTCTGTGTAACATAACGAGAAGTGCCGGGTTGTCCGGATGCTTTATGTTCAGTACACTCAAGAATAACTTGGATTCTATTTCCTTTGCTCTTCTTAGCCATTACCAGTTTATTTTATTCGGTTCTCCCAATTTTACTCCATGATCCACTCCTTTCGTTTCCAATTTCTTCAAATAGGCATAAATCCCCATTTTGTTGATATTACGAAGGGCAGACATTGAAAGCTTTATTTGTACCCATTGATCAGTTTCAGGGATATAGAATCTCTTCTTCTTCAAATTGGGTAAAAAACGTCTCTTTGTCCTACGTTTTGAGTGGGAAACATTGTTTCCAGTTATCGGACGTTTACCTGTAAGTTGACATACCTTAGACATCTTAGAAATCTTTTATTCGGTATTAAAAAATGTGACCTCGGCAGGGTTCGAACCTGCAACCTTCTGATCCGTAGTCAGATACTCTATCCAGTTGAGCTACGAAGCCAGCTTATTTATTAGCGGGTGCAAAAATAAGGCTTATTTTCCTAATACAAAAGTATTTGAGGAAAAAAGTATATAAATCACTTCACTATTTGTCCTGCAAATTTACGAAAATATTCCCATGATTCCAATATCCGGCTCCCATACCACGAAAAAGCTTCGCCATCCACTAGGAATACTTTTTTTCCGGTAAGCCCTCTTATTTCTTCCAAATGGCGTTCCTTAAAGGGAAAAGGTTCCGATGATAAGAGGATGAATTCCGCTTCACTTCTTTTAATTTCTTCCAATGCAATACTAGGATATCGCTTGGATCTTGAAAAGACATTTTCAAAACCGGCATGAGAAAGCATATTGTTGATATAGGTGTCTCCCCCTACGGTCATATAGGGATCTCTCCAAATGAGATAGACACATTTCCTTGCTTCACCAAAACCAAGTCCTCTTTTCTTCCTTGCAATCAAGGAAACCAACTCCTCTGCTTCATCTATCTTATCTAGCACCAACCCCAAACCTCTAATCATTGCCAATGCATCTGCCAAGTTTTTAACATCACTTATCCAAACAGGAAATTCTCCGGACAATTCTTCTAAACCCTCCTGGGTATTTTCTTCCTTATTCCCAATAATCAGATCTGGTTGGAGTTCCCTTATCTTCTTAATATTGAAATCTTTGGTTCCCCCTACCCTGTTTTTACTTTTGTACCAATCCCTAGGATGGATACAAAATTTAGTTATGCCAAGCACCCTTTCTCCTAGGCCTAAATAATGAAGCAATTCCGTTTGGGACGGAACAAGTGAGACTATTCTTTGTGGGACATTTGGAAGTTCTATTTCTCTTTTCAACTGGTCTGTAAAAATCATGTTGTTTGTTTTCGTTTTTTGCCAACTTCCTCAAAAAAAGGCAAGTGAAGTCTATTTCTAAACAAATTGGCGTAGAATATGCCGAATAAAAGCATTATAACAAAGGCATATAATTTAAATATTGTACTTTTGAGGGATATTTTGAGTATTTTAGTAGATATTATTGTTCGGTTTGTCTCAGAACAACAATATTCAAACAACTTTTCGTAAGGAATACCATTTATAAAAGATAGATACAAGTCAGAATTATGAAGTGGAAAAACATTAAATCTTTATTTGTTGTAGATGATGGAAGTGATACGGACAAACAAAAGATAGATGCTCCCAAATCCCAGAAACAAAATGAAAAAGAGGAGGAAGGGAATTCCATTATAAAGGCAGGGACGAAAAATGTGGAAAAAAAAGAAACAAGCATTTCTGCTCCATCCAACGCCAAAGCGGAAAAAGGACAAGTCAAGGAACAATTCGTGAACCATTTGCTCAAAGCCATAGAGGCCAATGACATGGAAGGCATAGATTATTTGGAATTCAAGAACACTTTACAGTCTTTCAAAAAAATGCCAATGGACGAATCCCTTAGGTTCCAGTCTGCCTTGACAGCAGTAAAAACTATGGGAGCATCCGAGAAAAAGATACTCGATTCCGCTGATTTTTACCTTGGCATACTCGCCAAAGAAGAAGCGGGCTTCAAAGCAGCAGTGGAAAGAGGCAGAAAGCAAAAAGTAGATGGGCAATTAAGCCATGTAGAACAATTAAAAGCTTCCAGAAAAGAAAAAGTGGCTTTGATAGAAAAGATGAAGCAAGAAATTGAGCAAATGACCAAAGAAATCAATTCGGCTTCTGAGAAAGTTATGGAGGATCAAATAAAAATTGATAATAAAAGAAATCATTTTTATGCCTCTTATGAGTTTGTAGTGAACCAAATAAAAAATGACATTGCCCAATTGAAAACACACACCAAATCAACAACGAATAACAATAAATAGAGTAATTAATAATTATGGGACAAGAATTTAAACCCAAATCTTTTTGGGCAAGACCAGAAGGGACCACCGGAATGATTATCGGTGTAGGGATATTAGCAGGAATAGGTTTTGCTGTCATGACCTTTCTTCCAACCCTTATCGCACTAGCGGCAAACACACTTTACTTAGGTCTAATGCTAATGGCATTGGCCGCCATCATATATATGGTATTGGATCCAAGAATGAGGAATCTGGTTTGGTACAGTTATAAGAGTATCATGCGTTTCATTACGGGAATGTTCGTACAGATAGATCCTATTGGAATATTGAAAAGTTACGTGGAAGATTTAAAAAACAATCTACGTAAGATGAATAAGCAAGTGGGCATCCTTAGGGGACAAATGCACAAGCTCAAAGAAATCATCAAGAACAATGAACGCCAGATTCAGAACAATCTGAACCTAGCCAATAGGGCAAAACAACAGGACAAGAAAAACATCATGATCCTTAAATCCCGTAAGGCGGGTAGATTGAAGGATTCCAATATGAAATTGGGCGATTTATACAAAAAGATGGAAGTCCTGTATAGGGTTTTGACCAAAATGTATGAAAATTCCGAAATTCTGCTGGAAGATGTCAAGGATCAAGTCATGGTAAAGGAGCAGGAAAGAAAAGCAATAATGGCTTCCCATTCCGCTATGAAATCCGCCATGAATATCATTTCCGGAAACGGAGACAAAAAAGAAATGTTCGACATGGCATTAGAGGCAATCGCAGATGATGTAAGTCAGAAAGTGGGAGAAATGGAACGATTCATGGACATGTCCGCCAATTTTATGGATTCGGTAGATCTCCAAAATGGAGTATTTGAAGAAGAAGGTATGAAAATGCTAGAGATGTGGGAAAAAGAGGGAGAATCCTTGCTTCTGGGTGATGAAAAACAAAATTTATTGGATGTAGCCAATGATGATACTACAGAGTTGGATTTGGATGCTCCCATAGAAAAACCAATACCCCAACACAAAAACCAATACGATAATTTCTTTGACTTTGAATAAATCAATCAAGACGTAATAAAAACCTTAGATCTTTAAATTAAAAATATTCTTATAACATGGCAGCAAGACGATTAACACCTTTATCTAAACTCTTAATGGTTCTGGTAATAGTAGGTGGTATTTTCTTTGGAGTACAATATCTTCTAAAAAATGGTTATCTGGGTGATGTAGATCCTACTGATAAGCCTGAAGAACCTAAACCCGAGAGACCTAAAACTAGCAATAACAACAATGATGATGTTGTTGACATCGGAGTAGTGACCTGGGGCGGATATGCTGCCGGACAATATTGGAACAAAGGCTTTGATGCCAATACTGCATCCAATTTCTACCAAGATTATGGTTTTAAAGTAAAATTCCACCTATTGGATGATTTTGTAGGCTCAAGAGATGCCTTTACTGCCGGACAAGTGGATTTGCTTTGGGCTACAATAGATGCGTTCCCTACAGAAGCCGGTCTTTTACCCGGTGAACCACAAGTAGTTTTCCAAGCGGATTGGAGCCGTGGTGGTGACGCCATTGTTACCAGAAGGGGAATCCGTTCGGTAGCGGATTTGAAAGGCAAGAAAATTGCCGTGGGAGAATTATCTCCCTCACATACTTTCCTTATTTGGCTATTGGACGCAGGTAATCTGAAAACTTCTGATGTTCAGATAGTGAAACTAGGAAGTGCTATTGATGCTGCTGCTGCTTTCAAGGCAGGAGAGGTTGATGCGGCAGTAGTTTGGAGTCCGGATGATCAGGATTGTATAGAAAGTGTTCCCGGATCGAGAATACTTCAGAGTTCTAAAAATGCATCACACATTATCGCAGATGTATTTTATGCTAAAAAGGATTATATCAACAGTAATAAAAAACGTCTCCAACAATTATATGAAGGTTGGATGAAAGGCGCAGCAGCTTTGAATAGTTCTGATGCCAAGAAACGTGAAGCAGCCAAGATCTTAGCAGCAGGCTTAAACCAACCAGAAGACTTCTGCTATAATGCCATTAATAATGTAAGATTGGTAACTCATGGTGACAATATGAATTTCTTTGGTCTGAACCCTGATTACAAAGGAGTAACCGGAGAGAATTTATATACCAAAATGAAGAGGGTTTATACTCAAGAAGGATATGAGGATACCAAAAAAGCTCCTAACTACAGATTAGCTGTGGACAAATCCATTGTAAATGGTGTAAACCTTTCCGGCGATGAACATTTACCGGAAGGTGGGAAAAAATTCGCAGTTGTAACTGAAAAGGATAAGACAAAAGAGGCAATTTCTTCCAAAGCTGTCAGTATCACTTTCCCTTCGGGTTCATCCACATTAGACGAAAATGCGAAGTATATTATTGACATGGAGTTTACGGATTTGGCAAAAATGTTTTCCAATGCACGTGTGCGTGTGGAAGGAAATACGGATAATGTAGGAGGTCGTGCTTCTAACCAAGCACTTTCTCTAAAACGTGCAAATTCTGTAGCTAAATATTTACAAGATGCCCATGGCATGGATAGGAATCGTTTTATCATTGTAGGAAATGGTCCTGACAAACCAGTAGCAGGGTGTGCAACTAATGCAACCGAGGCATGTAAAGCAAAGAATCGCCGTACTGATTTCAAATTGGTAGCGGACTAAAATTTATACAGTTCACCTTTGTATAAAACTGAGGAAGCCCTGCCGTTTGGTGGGGCTTTTTTATTATAAAATTCAAGTTGAGTAAAACGCAACTTGTCAATAGACGATAGTCCATAAACTATGGACTTTGCGGACTTGTCCGCAATTTGAATTATAAAATAGGAAAATCTTTTAAAAATGAATTCCAACATCATCCTTTCTTCCATTTTTATCCTATCCATATTCTTTTGGATAAGCTGTAATACAGAAAAGCAACATAACATTGTAGAAATTGAATTTCCAAAGGAAACTACAACTGGTAATTTACCAATTGTAAAAAAAGAAAAATCACTTTCGGAAAAAATTGAAATAATCAAGGCGAATTTCAAGAGAATCAATACGATTGGATATTGGACGGATACCAAGAAAATCGAAATGACCGGAAGCACAGAGGGAGGCGAAGCAGAATTTTATTTCAACAACACGGTTTTGGAAAAAATCGTGGTAAAACATTTCGGAGAAATGGGCAAAACCGTTTCTGAATTTTATATTCAAGACGAGCAGTTATCATTTGTTTTTGAAAAAAGATACAATTATAACAGACCCATTTATTGGGATGCTAAAAGCATGGAAGAAAACGGGGATGATCAAGTTTTCGACATTGATAAATCGGAAATCATTGAAGATAGAAGCTATTTTGAAAATGATATTTTAATCCAGCATATCCATGACAAACATGTTAAGATTCATTTCGAGGATTCTTATTTGGAAAAAGAGGGGAAAAGGCTGCCTCTGGAATTTGAACGGCTTAAGAAATTAGTAGAATAAAAAAATCATACCTTAGACAACAATTTCGCCGCCTGTTCCAAAATCTTATCTGTCTTCGCAAAACAGAGTCGGATGATTTTATCATCCCTCTTACTCGAATAAAAAACAGAAATCGGAATGGCTGCCACACCAAACTCCGTAGTCAGCCGTTTGGCAAATTCCGTATCCGGTTCATTGCTGATGGATGAATAATCATAGAGTTGGAAATAGGTTCCTTCTGAGGGTATGGGATTGAGCTTGGAGTCTTTCATTTCCCCTTGGAATAAATCCCTCTTATTTTGGTAAAATTCGCCTAAACCTAAATAATTTTCTTCATTGGAAAGGAATTCTGCCAAGGCATATTGAGTAGGCGTATTTACGGAAAAGACATTGAACTGGTGTACCTTCCTGAATTCTTTGGTGAGATAATCGGGAGCTATGGCATAACCCATTTTCCATCCTGTATTATGAAAAGTCTTTCCGAAAGAAAAAACAACAATGCTTCTTTTCAGCAATTCCGGAAAACGCAATACACTCCAATGTTCCCTATTATCAAAAATGATATGTTCATATACCTCATCACTCAAAACCACAATGTCCGTACCTGAAACTATTTTTTGCAACGCTTCCAAATCTTCTTTGACAAAAGTCTTTCCTACCGGATTATGGGGATTGTTGATGATGATCATTTTGGTCCTTACAGTCACTAGTTTGGACAAAGAATTCCAATCTATTTTATAATCCGGTGCTGTCAGTTCAAAAGCCCTTGCTGTTCCCCCACATAATTCAATAACCGGTCTGTAACTATCATATGCAGGTTCTATGATAATAACTTCATCACCTTGCCGGATAATGGAGGTAATGGCATTATATAGCGCTTGAGTTCCTCCCGCAGTTACGGTTACCTCTTCGGGATCAGTTTCTATATGGTATGATTTTGACACCTTACGGGCAATGGCTTCCCTTAGTTCCAAAACACCCGGCATGGGTGCATATTGATTCATGCCTTCTCTCATATATTGACTGACAAGTTCTTTTAACTTTGCATCGCAATCAAAATTAGGAAAACCTTGGGAGAGGTTTACTGCTCCTGTTTCATTCGCCAACTTAGACATGATGGAGAAAATGGTCGTTCCTACATTGGGTAATTTAGAAGGTAGATTCATTTTAGTTTTTCGATTGAATTTATAAAGATAATCAACTCTTCTAAAAATCGGCTATATCAAATTATTTTTTACAATAATATATCACGCCTTCTTCTCCGTCAAAATTGGTTTCTCCTTTATATATCATTCCTATTTTCTGCATGACCTTTATAGATGCGGGATTCGCTTTGTCTGCCCTTGCCACAATTTCTTCCAGACCTAACGTTACGAAGCCATATTCCAAGCAAGCCTTTGCTGATTCTGAAGCATATCCTTTGTTCCAATGTTTTTTCAATAGGCGATAACCCAAATCTACTTCATTTAACTTAGGAGAATATTTCAGTCCACACCAACCTACAAATTCATCCGTATCTTTCAGGAACATATACCATCTTCCCATGCCATATTTTTCGTAGGCATCATAATTCGCCAAAAAAATCCTTGCTTCTTCTACTGAAATGAAAGGTGGATCTCCAGTATATTTTACAACATCAGGATCAAGGTTCAATGCGTAGGCCAATTCTGCATCCTCAATAGTTGATTCCCTTAGGTATAAACGTTCCGTTTCTATTCTGAAAGTCATGATGGAATTTATTTATTCGTTTCCAAGAGTACGTCCAATTGGTTTTTGGGGATAAAAGAGTCATTTTTTAAAGTCCAAAGATAAAAGCCCCCAGACAAATTTGTCTGGGGGCTTCTTGAAATAAAAACAAACCTTTATT
>JAHDHJ010000114.1 GCA_020631375.1 Saprospiraceae bacterium
AGCAGTTAGCAGTTAGCAGTTAGCAGTTAGCAGTTAGCAGTTAGCAGTTAGCAGAAATTTATGAATGAAAAACAAGAATTCATAATATTTGCATAGTAATTTACTGTTTACTGGTAACTGTTCATTGAACACTGACAACCGAACACTGAAATTACTGCCTAAATAAATGTATATAGCCGCTCAAAGGCTCTTCTCGTTGAACAACCCCTTCGACTCTCAATTCAAAAACTTTGCAAACATAAAAATAAGTACCGTCTGATAAATCCTTATCTTTCAAATTTGTACCGTTCCAATTGATGTCAGGATCAGTTGTCTCAAAGACCAACCCTCCCCATCTGTCATATATTTTCATATCAATATGATCCACGAATCTATAAGGGAATGGAATATACAAATCATTGTCACCATCTCCATTCGGAGTGAATACATTCGGTAATTCATAGAATGGACAATTATCCACACAAACCATATTGCTCGTGACACTTTCATTTCCTACGGAATCTATGGCAGTAACCATATAACAACCTGCGATAGAGGAAAAACTAGGCTGGTGTATCAAGCTGGTATCCTCTGCATTGTTCAAGGTTTCTATAATTCCGAAATCGCCTCCTGCCGTAGGAGCATAAAATATGTTGTATTGTACTACATCATCCGAACAGATATTGTTCGGGTTTGTCCAAGATAATGAATTTTGTAAATCTTCCGCTTGGATATTATCTTCTATGAGTTCACATAGATTTTCCACAAATAACTCTGGGGCACAAGGGGGAATTGTATCCAAGGGTGTTCCACAAGCTTCTTGGGATAAATTAATCAATGGATCTGTTATCCCATCTATACTATAGGTTCCTATGCTTTTGACATAATAACAATATTCTTCACCATTGGTAAGTCCATTATCATAATATTCTTGTATCGGGCTTAGGCCAATGGAATCAAAAACTCCAAGGACATCCGTTTCCCTATAGATTACATATTCGTAATTTTCCCAGGGAACATCTTCTTCCCATGTCAATATATTGAGTTCGTCAGTAGAGGCTACGGACAGATAAACCGAAGAAGCCACATTCGTGAATCCTAAAGGCTCTGCTTCTCCGTTGACATAAAAAGCAATTTGATAACTATAGGCATTTTGTAGCGTATTCAAGCCTGTATCAATGAACGTAGTATCATTAGCTCCAAAAAATGTAGGGCTGGTAAAACTGGCTCCGGGTATTGGAACAAGCCCTGTTTGAGCCATACCTTCTGCCCGCCAGACTTCATAGGTGTATGGTCCGGGGTTCATCAAGGTGTCCAAATCCTCCGATATGGGTTTCGTCCACCTTATCTCAATGTCCCCATTATTTGCATCCGTACTTTGTACGCTTACATGGGTAATCAGTGGAATATCCCGGCTCAGCTGTACACAAATTTCTTCCGAACGGAGACTTTGGACCCTATTGTATGGGTTGCTTCCTGCTGATGTCTGTGCAAATTCCCCTAGAACCCGATAACAATAGCTCCGACCTCGTTCCACATCTGTATCTGTGTAGGTATATCTGCCATTAGGCAATGTATCCTTAGTATCCAACGCAAGCAATGTATAGCCATTGATTCCCGGATTACAAGTATCTAATTCTATATCCAAACTACTATTCCTTCTCCAAACGGAAAAGCCTTGGAAATAATCATTTTCAGTTATTTCGCAAGCGTAGGGACTTTCCCAATCCAAGACGACTTGTCCACTTTCGGGAGTGGCTTGTAAATCTTCAGGTTTGGGTCCTACCACTTTTATCCTTACTGTTTTGAGAGTAGATAGTCCTTGATTTCCAAAATTATCCTGTGCTTTGAATACAACAGAATAGTATTGATCAGAAATAATTTCACAAGGAGGTGTCCAAGTAAAATAACCAATGACCGGTTGTGGCTGGAATCCTGCGGGGACTAGGAAATTAGCCGGACTGGGTTCCAAAATAAAAGGACCTCCCAATGCTGTCAATTCAATTAGTTGTTCAGGGACATCCGGATCTGTGGCAGTTACTGCAAAGTCTATTGTTTCCCCTGCTATTACACATATTTCATCGATTGTTTCAATGACAGGAGGTTGGTTATTTCCCTCTAGTACCCTAATCTGCATATCACGGATAATCGTACTAATCAATAAACCACCCCTATATTCTTTTATGAGGATCGCAACATTATATTCTCCGATTTTTTGAGGGGAATCCCAAAGAAAATCACCAGTAAGCTCATCTAGTGAAATCATATTATCCGGGCCCGGAACAATGGAATTGGGATAAACATATCCTAAGACATCTGATGATTCGTCCATTTTGGGAACGATAAGTTCATATGCCAAACTATCACCTTCTTGGTCAAAGGCATTGGGGTTATGGATGAATGGCTGTCCAATATATGCCACATCTATTGGTGGCTGCAATAATAGGGGTGAATTATTGAATCCTTGGAATTGTGGATTCAAAAAGGTAAATGTTGTTTGGAGAAAAAAGGCAATATCTACAGAATTCCCATCATTGACATTCAGTATCCCTGCATTTCTGTTCGGGTCCTGCATGCTGATATTATAAGTTGCCCTACCAGGATAAGTATGTGAACCAATATAAGTATTATATTTTATATCATTAGGGAGGACTTCTCCGGAACCTCCTCCATTGCTTCTGACTAAAAATTGGCAAGAGCCATCACCCCAACAAATTTCAAGGCTATCTCTATCTGCATCAACGCTGGAAGCTTTTGTGTATGTGGTCACCGTAGCTCTGATGGAAAGATCCCCAGTTTGGTCAATGGTGATTTCTCCTGCACGGTTGTGTGTCGCAAAATTGCTGTTGGGGAATATTAGGAAAAGGAATAGGGTAAGACTAACTAAAGTGTAAAAATTTCTTGGCATATGTATCTTCTGACAGTTCATTGATTAGTTAAAGATAAGACTGTTACCTTAAGAACGAAAATAATTCAATGAAGTTGTCATATATCATGCTTTTAAAAGGGTTCATCTACAATTTTCAACATTATCATGAAAAATAATTTTACATTTTCCCATACCATTCCTTTACGGTTTCTTCAGATTGCTTCCCTTGGGGAGTGTAATCCTTGTCTCCTCTTTCTTGATAATTTCCCAAATAGGGATACCATTTCCAAAGGAAACCACCTTCCCAATATTCCTTATCCTCAAAAAAATCAAACAATGCAGCCAATGCGTCAGCTTGGGCTTTTTCATTTGTTGGTAACAAATGAGATTTGGCTTCTAATTCCCAAGTCTTTCCTGCACAACCATCAATTGCCATATAACCGAATTCCGTAAATAGAATCGGTTTATTAAATTTTTCATGAATAGATTCCAATTCCTTATGATAAGGTTTCCATTTCTCCATTAACTTTTTTTGCCCCGGCTGCTTGGATTCATCCAATGGAAAATAAGCATCCACCCCTATATAATCCAAATCATCCCAATAAGGCACTTGTGCATAACTATCCCAATTGGAAGCATAGGTGATTTCCCCTTTGTATTCCGCTCTGACTTTTTTTATCAATGTACGCCAAAAGGCTTCCCGCCTTACTTCGCTCTGTTTGAATTCCGTTCCGATACAAACCATTTCAACATCCATATCCTGAATCAGACCAATATAAAACATCAAATATTCTGTATAGGATTTTTCCCATGTTTCCCAATCAGAGTCCTTTTCAAAAGTAATTCCACCAGTCCAACTGTTAGGAACCCAAACTTGGGGTTTCAACATCACTTTGATTCCTGCTCCCTTAGCCAACCGAATGGTTTCCTCAATGCCCTCTGATTTTTCGCCCCACCATTGGCGATTCATATTGAAAATAATATCGGTTTCTCCGATTCTACAAAACGCATAGGGGATAATCGCAATCCAATCAGCATTTACCTTTTGAATATCCGTCATTGGGTTGGTCTTAAAAGGGGCAGGAGGAGCAACGAGGCTCAATCCTTTTATTCGTTTGCTTTTCATGGTATTACTATGTGGGGTTTTATCTGTTAATGTTTTGCTAGGGATATTTTCTTTAATCATCTCTTGCTCTGGAAAACATTTGGAAGAAGTGCTGACAATGAATAAAAGTATAATGAATATTCTTGGCATAAGGAAAGTGGCTATGAATTAAAATAAGAATCTTTGAATCGAAAGTACTTCATTAGATTACTCTCTCTTATTAAAACTATGATTTTAACTTTTTAATGATTTAAAAAAAGGGAATATTCATCTCGAATATTAGAAATTCTAATAATTGAATTTTGACAAATCCAATCATTAACTTAAAATGAGTTGCATAACTCAAAATAAGTTAATACATTTGAATTATGAAATTACATCTCAATCCAAAAGAAGAAGAAATCATGAAGATTCTTTGGAAGCTCAAAAAAGGCTTTGTCAAAGAAATCGTTGAAGAAATGCCTAATCCTAAACCACCCTATACTAGTGTAAGTACATTGGTACGGAAATTACAAGAAAGGGGAATCGTAGGATATGATGCATTTGGAAAAACCCATAGATATTATCCTATACTGACAGAAGGCGAATATAAGAAACAGCACTTTTCTAAATTTTTCAAAGAATATTTTAATGGTTCCTATGAAAAAATGGTCTCATTCTTTCTGAAAGAACAAAATGTGGATATTGGAGAATTAGAAAAAATATTAAAAGAAATCAAAGAAAAGGAAAATCTATAAAAATTAAATGAATCCATTCATTACATATTTATTAGAATCAAGTTTGTGCTTGTTTTGTTTTTATAGCATTTATTTTTTATTGCTAAAAAATGAGACTTGGTTTCAAATGAATCGGGCTTATTTATTATTGACAATTGTCTGCTCACTATTATTACCTTTATTTACATTTTGGATAGAGATTCCTATTCTTACAGAAGAAAACAATAATAAATTAATCATAGAAAACGGATTACAGATTATTAATAATAATGAAGCCACAGGGTTTAATCTATATACATTTTTAAAATACAATTCAAGCCATATTTTTATTGGAATTTATTCATTAGGAATATTTATTTCCTTGTCGGTTTTTATTAAAAGCATTTTCCAGATTATTGATATTTATGAAAAAGGCAGAATAAAAAAAGATGGTGACATCACACATGTAATAACAGATAATAATATAGGAATTTTTTCTTTTTTCAATTATATTTTCCTTGATGAGAATAAATATAATAATTATTCCAATGAAGAAAAAGAACGAATATTAAATCACGAAAAAGCACATATTTATGAAAAACATAGCTTGGATTTAATGCTGTTGGAAATACTAAAAATTATTTTCTGGTTTAATCCAATAATTTATATTTATAAAATAAGTTTACAGCAATTACACGAATATATAGCAGATGATATTGTAATTAAAAAAGAGGGGAAAATATTCGAATATGCTCAATTTTTAGTTAGTCAGACTAAAGAAGAAACCCGGGTTTATAATTTTTGTAACAATTTATTTCACGAACCAATTAAAAGTAGATTAATGATGATGAAAAAGACAAAATCAAGGAATAAGAATACCTTGAAATTATTATTTACAATTCCTGTTTTGGCGGGATTGATGTTTTTTCTATGTATAGAATATGCATTTGTTTCTCCCGAAAAGAGCATGTCGGAAAAAGAAAATTCCATCACTGAAAATTTGGATACATTTCCTAGACCTTCAGCCATGCCATTACAGCCAGAAAAAGGAAAATGTTATGCTAAATGTATGATGCCGGAGGAAACTTTATTTGTAGATATGGAATATCCCGTATTTACTGGTGGAGACGAAACAGGAGTAGATATAAAGACTGTCGATATCCTAGCACCAGGCACAACAAAATGGGTTAAGAAACAAAAAGAAGAACCTTGTTATTCTGAAAATCCAGATGATTGTATGGTTTGGATACTCGTAGAAAGCGGATCCGTAAAAGAGACTATAAAAGTCGTTCAAAATATTGATGAAACAGACAAGTACGAATTAAAAACTTTTAAAGTTGGAGAATTAAAAGCAGCAGAAATATCAGAATGGCAAGAAGTCCTATGCGCAAACAAAATCACCAAAGATTTTATCTTTAGATTACAGATGAAATTAATTAGCAATGGTTATGAATTGAAAACCAATAGAGAAATGGATAAGGAGACCAAATCCGCAATCCAAGATTTTCAAGAAAAGAATAAATTGCCAAAAGGAAATTTGAACATACAAACTTTGAGAGCTTTGGGCTTGGATAAAGATTGTTAAAAAAAATTTATTCACGACAACGTGATTTACGTTGTCGTGAACTTTTATGCGTTGGTCAAATTATTTTCTATCCCAATCAAATAAGTGGCATCCGGACAATTCCCCCGATAAAAGTCCAAATCCCTCTCTTCACAAACACCCACATAATCTCCTTCAAAACCCTGCATTTCCCGAATAATTTGAAAATGCAAATGCGGCGGCCAACCCCCATTTTCATCCCAATCTCCAAGTTTTGCCAAAACTTCTCCCTCTCTAATAGTTTTCCCTTTTTCCAAGCCCTCTAAAGAACCCAAAGATAAATGTCCATAAAGTGTATGGAAAATCCCATGTTCACTTTCATGCCGTAAAATAATCGTTCCCCCATAATCAAAAGCCAAATCATTATACTTAAAACTATGGACTAGCCCATCCAAAGGAGCATAAATCTGAGTTCCCGCATTTCCCCAAACATCTACGCCCAAATGAATATTCCGTTCGGCAGAAAAATTTTCACTCGCTTGGTAGATATTCCTTTTCTCCAAATAACCACCAATTCCAAATTCCACTTGATTCCTCTCTAATGTAGAAGAAATATATTCCTCCAAATAAAGCGGGTCACTTGTCCATTCAAAATCCAAATCAGGGTTCTCTTCACCCAAAATTATTCTACAATAATCTTCAGTCCTCAGTTTTTTGCCTAATAAAGGAAAAGCCATAATGATTCACACTTTTAGAAATGATTTACAATCAAATATAAGAATGATTATCGAGAAGAGTTTTAACGTAAAATCCAAAATCTTTAGGCTTCCTAGGTTTCGTCCCCTCCCCAAAAATCCCTAACTTCGCAGGACAAGAGAAAACCATTGTTTCAACTACCTTGTTGGAATGATTGAGCAAGAAGAACAAGACTGAATAGATTAACCAAATTGCGTTTTACGCAATAGACCTTAGTATCTAGACCCTAGTACAGATTATAAGATGATTTTCTATGAAAATCATCTTATAAATTTAATATTGGGATTGTCTAGTATCTGAATGCTCGTATCTAAAATCTAATTTATAAATGCCAGAATTCATACACCTACATAGCCATACACAATATTCACTTCTAGATGGAGCATCAGAAATAGGCACCATGATGGCAAAAGCTGCTGCCGATGGACAAAAAGGTGTTGCACTTACCGATCATGGAAATATGTTCGGAGCATTCAAATTTGTGGCAGAAGCCCATAAGAACGGCATCAAACCCATTGTAGGCTGCGAATTTTATCTCGTAGAAGATAGACATCATAAAACATTTTCAAGAGCAAAGGGAGAAAAGGACAAAAGGTATCACCAATTACTTTTAGCCAAAAATAGAAAAGGCTATGAGAACCTTTGCAAGATGTGCTCCATAGGATTCATAGAGGGGTTATATTCCAAATTCCCAAGAATAGACAAAGAAATCCTTTTGCAGCATACCGAGGGCGTCATCGCAACATCTTGCTGTATCGGGGCGGAAATTCCACAAGCGATTATGAAAGGGGATTTGGAAAAGGCCGAGGAATTGGTCAAGTGGTGGCTGGATGTTTTCGGAGAGGATTTTTATATAGAATTACAACGACATAGAGGACTGGAAAATATAGATGGATTAGGCATCAGCCAAGAAGACATCAACCAACAACTTCTTATCTTTGCTAAAAAATATAACATTAAGGTCATTGCAACCAATGATGCACATTATGTAGAAGAAGAAGATTCTGCCCCACATGATATTTTATTATGTGTCAATACCGCTTCATTGTTAGAAGATGAAAAACGATTCAAATTCCCAAGTTCGGATTTCTTTTTCAAAACACAGGTTCAGATGAACCAACTTTTCCACGATCAACCGGATGCCATTGCGAATACAATGGAAATCTATGATAAGATAGAACCCTTGACATTGGCAAGGGATGTATTATTGCCTGCTTACCAAATACCGGACAAATTCAAAACCCAAGATGAATTCCTTAGGCATATTACCTATGAGGGTGCTAAAAAAAGGTATGGAAATATAACACAGGAAATTCGGGAACGCTTAGATTTCGAATTGGATGTCATTGCGAAATCAGGTTATCCCGGTTATTTCCTCATCGTTCAGGATTTCACGACTGAAGCAAGGAATATGGGCGTTGCCGTAGGACCGGGACGAGGGTCTGCTGCGGGTTCCGTAGTTGCATATTGTACTGGAATAACAAATGTGGATCCCATTAAATACGACTTACTATTTGAGCGGTTTCTGAATCCGGAAAGGGTTTCCATGCCCGATATTGATATAGATTTTGACGATCAGGGCAGACAAAAGGTTATTGACTATGTCATTGACAAATACGGAAGGAACCAAGTAGCCCAAATCATTACCTACGGTACGATGGCAGCTAAATCTTCCCTTCGGGATGTGGGCCGGGTAATGGATATTCCATTATCAGAAGTAGATGCAGTAGCCAAATCATTCCCTTTGGATTTAAGTGCGACATTGCGGAAAGTCCTGGCAGACGGAGGCGTTCAGCCTAAGCTGCAGGATAAAATGAATAATGACGACAAGGAAGCCGCCAGAAAATTCCGGGCCATGTCCGAACAACAAGACCATATCGGTCAAATGATTCGGACGGCTAAGAAACTGGAGGGTTCTATTCGGAATACGGGCATCCATGCTTGTGGAGTAGTCATTACACCCGATGAAATCACGAATTACGTTCCCGTAAAAACGGATAAGAATTCGGGAATGTTAGTTTCCCAATTCGATAATAGCGTGGCGGAAGATGCGGGACTTTTGAAAATGGATTTCTTGGGTTTGAAAACCTTGACCATTATCAAGGATGCCGTTATCATGATTAAGGAAAATCATGGGATAGAAATCGATCCTGAAGAAGTTCCTTTGGATGATCCCAAAACATACGAACTTTTCCAGAAAGGATATACGACTGGTGTTTTCCAATACGAATCACCCGGCATGCAGAAACACATGAAAGCCTTGAAACCCACTGCTTTCGAGGATCTCATAGCCATGAATGCCTTGTATCGTCCAGGACCGATTGAATATATCCCATCCTTTATTGCCAGAAAACATGGAAATGAGGAAATCAAATATGATTTGGATGCTTGCGAAGAGTTTTTGAAGGAAACTTATGGTATTACAGTTTATCAGGAGCAAGTGATGTTGCTTTCGCAAAAACTGGCAGGATTCTCCAAGGGACAGGCGGATATGTTGCGTAAAGCAATGGGTAAGAAAAAGAAAGCACTTCTGGATAAAATGTATCCCCAATTCCTAGGCGGAGGAGAAGAACGGGGGCATGCCAAGGAAACTTTGGATAAGATATGGAAAGATTGGGAAGCATTTGCATCCTATGCCTTTAATAAATCACACTCGACTTGTTATGCATTCGTCGCATTCCAAACCGCATATCTTAAGGCGAATTACCCTGCGGAATTCATGTCTGCCGTATTGACACACAATAAGGGTGATATTAAAACCCTAACCAAATATCTACGAGAATGCAAAAAAATGAATATCGAGGTACTGGGTCCCGATGTGAACGAATCCAAATCAGATTTCTCTCCGAATAAAGAAGGGAAAATACGTTTTGGCTTATCCGCATTGAAAGGCGTGGGCGAAGGTCCCGTAGAAGCCATTATAGATGAAAGGAATGCCAATGGATTTTTTACCGGAATCTTTGATATGGCAAGGAGATTGGATTTGCGTACCGCCAATAAAAGATGTTTTGAAAGTTTGGCATTAGCAGGTGGATTCGATTCTTTTGAGGGAATCCATCGGGCGCAATATTTTGTTCCATCAGAAAAATATGGATCCCTATTAGAACATGCCCTTAAATATGGTAATGCCCACCAAGGACAACAATCCTCTATGGCAACATCGCTTTTCGGAGCATCCGAAGATGTGATGATTCCTGAACCCAAAATTCCGGAATGTAAGGAATGGCCGCTCGTAGAAAAATTAGAAAAGGAAAAACAAGTCGCAGGAATTTATATTTCCGGGCATCCATTGGATGATTACGAATTGGAAATGAAAAACTTCACTACTTGTTCCATTTCTGATATGGAACGTTTCAAGGGACAGAAATTAAGCATGGGCGGATTGGTGACAGCCGTTCGCCATGGTGTCAGTAAAAAAGGAACGGGCTGGGGCAGGTTTTCAATAATGGATTATAATGACATTTTGGAAATCATGTTGTTCAATGAGGATTATCTAAAATTCAAGGATTATTTACGGCAAGGGGAAGTCGTCCTTATCAAAGGACAATACAAGCAACGTTGGGGACGGGATGAATTTTCATTGGTCGTGGACGAAGTCCGCCAAATGGCGACAGTAGGAGAAGAACTCACGAATTCCATAGTCATAAAAATTCCGGTAGATACGATTACGGATGATACCATTTTCAATATCCAACAATTATGTGTGACCCATACCGGACAACACAGTTTAAAATTCCTCTTAATAGATAGAATCAATAAACAAAAATTAACGCTCCGTGCTCCCATGCAAAAAGTATTGGCGGATAGTACATTTGTGAATGAAATCAAAGCCATGGGTTTGGATTATAAATTGAATGGCTGATTATTACAATATTGTAAACAATATCCTTTTACTACCGCCCAAAAACTAAAATAATTCTTAAAATCTCTAAAAGATTTCATAATAACTGCCTCATTTTATGGAATCGGGAGGATTTTTGCATCTATATGTAAATGAAAGTTATGAGATATTTTATTCTGATTGTTGCTTGTATATTATTTATAGCTTGTTTCCTTAATGCATAAGGGAGAGCTGAGTCTAATTACCATATATCTGAAAATGAGCATTCGGGTATCAATGGAATAATATAGAGCAGGACATGGAGACGGGGATTCCCCATTCCCAAAGGGAAACCCAAACAAATGAAAAAAGCGTAGAACCAATTAATTGGAACTACGCTTTTCTTTTTTCAAGAACCCGGAATAGGCATCTATTCCCGTTCCTCCACTTCATAAACGAAATAATTCGTATCTCCCTGCCAAGGCATGGATTTATTGATTTCTTTATAACGAAGCATCACTTTCTTGCCCTCCAATTCTTCTAATTTGTGATACATGTCTTCTTTCTTCATGGAAAAATTCCAAATTGTCCCCATCATTCCTTCAGGACCACCTTCAATGCCTCCCAAATTCAATTGTCCTTCATACGTTTTGAAAACATAACCCTTTTTAGATATTTTAATCAGCTGCCCCGTTCGGGTTCCTTCGCTGAACACCCAATTGGAATAGAGCATATAAGCACCGAATGCGAGCAAAGCCAACACAAATAATCCTATGAATAATTTTTTGAAAAAACTTTTGGTTTTTTTCACTCCACTTTTTACAGTTTTATTGATAGAGTCTTTTGTTTCTTCTATGCTTCCTTGGATTTTATCGGTAACTTCTTCATATTTCTCACTGAGGTTTTCCTTGGTTTCATCCAATTTATCCCCCCAAGATTCCTTATTTTTATCCAAATCTTTCTTTTCTTCGTTCTTATCGTTCAAGTCCATAAATGATGGTTTTTATTTTTTATTAAATCCAAATGGCTTACTTTGTATTCCAAAAATACAAAAGATTCAGAATAGAGTACATAAGAGATGGCTTTTATGCCTAAAATTACTTCTCCTTAACAAGAAGGATGACTTATTACAATCATATTATAACATTGATAAATAACGAACGGCATGATATACGAATACAAAACCATAAAGATAAACCCCTCGAAAAGTTCCATGATAATGAAACCCATAGAGACGGAGGAAATAGACAAGGTCTTGAATGAAATGGGTCTATTGGGTTGGAATCTGGTTTCAACATCGGTAACTTCCAGCAATGGGAGTGCAAAGGCATTATTATTGTTTTTTTCCAGAGAGAAACAACGTTTGGAGGAATTGGTCTAAATTCCGCTAAGGTAAGAATATGCCCTAAATATTAAATCTGACCAACTATCTAAAAATATCTAGTCATCTACTTAACTACAAATGAACGAAAAACCCATAATTATTTCCAAATTACCAATGAAAACCTCACTCCTTTATTTTTTTGTAGGAGGAATAGGCGGTTTGGGGGCATCAGCCTTTAATTTTTTATATTCATACCCTGATTTTTTCGAAACCTCCCAAGGGGTTTTGGATTTATTCACAGCGGTTTGTTTTTTTATTTTGGCAATATTCAGCTTTTTGCAACTGAGCCGTAAAACCATTTTCTATCCTTCCAAAATAGTCTGGGGAACAGTGTTATCAAAAAAAGAATTGAGCATAAAAAATATAAATGCCCATTTTGCAATGGATCATTCTGACATGCAGCGAACCGGGGCTTTTAGAGGAATTATCATAAAAAAGAAAGATGGAAAATCAGTTGCTTTCCATAAAGGCGAATTGTCCCAATTCGACGAAATATTAATATATTTAAAAGGGAAATCACAAACTTATCACTTACAGAGGGTAAGAAAATTATTGGGCAAACAGAATAGAAAAATTTACCTTTCGGCAACGTTCCTTTTGCTCCTCTTAACTTTGAGTTTATTGCATTGATTCCTAACATTGAAATTCAGCATCATGAAAAATATTATTACAACATTATTGACGTCCCTTATTTTTTTATTAGGATGCGATTCCAATAAAAAAGAAATTCCAACTCCCGAAGCAAAAACTCCGAAAACCACGACGGCTCCTATACAATCCGACGATAGCAAATGGGAAATATTCTGGCCTGAATTCCAAGCAGCAGTAGCAAGCGGAAATAAAGAAAAAATAGCTTCATTAAGTTATTTCGGTGGTTTATTATCCAAAAAGGATTTTGATGACCAGTATGAAAATTATTTTATTGATGAAATGAAAAAAATAATTGCTGGAAAGAAAGCGGAAGATGTTGAAAAATTAGATGATGAACAATTCCCAGAGGGACGGGTGGTTACTTTCAGCGAATCCGGATATGACGAAGAAGAAGATATAACTTATGAATCTGCCCTGATGCTTTATTTCGGAAAGCAAGATGGAAAATTCCGTTTGATGATGTTTTTTGCTGCGGGGTA
>JAHDHJ010000115.1 GCA_020631375.1 Saprospiraceae bacterium
AAAAGACCTCAATTGCATTGTATATACATACGATGCAACGAATTCATCATTTTTAGCATCTTTTATTTGTAAAATAATTTAAAATATTGACCATGAAATTTCAATACCTCATTCTTTCTCTTCTAGTTTTCCTAATATTTGCATGCAATAATACAAACTCTACTGACGAATCAACTATGAACGATTCTATAGAAGATGAAACAACTAATCTTTCCCAGAATGAAATTAATATCTCTCCTGATGGCTATGCCACAGGCAGAGATATTCTCCGAATCGAAAATGTAAGCGTACCAAAGCAGTCTTTTAAAGTAGATGCTGCCAAAGGGAAAACGATTGAAATTAAGGAAACCGGAACCAGTATTGTCATTCCGGAAAATGCGTTTGTGGATGCTACAGGAAATCCGGTAAACGGAGAAGTAAAAATCGAATTTGAAGAATATCATGATGTGGGTGATATCATCGCCAGTGGTATTCCCATGCAAATGACTGCTCCTGACGGAAGTACCGGATATATGCAATCTGCGGGAATGTTCGACATACAAGGTTCTGCCGGTGGCAAAGCAATCTTCATAGCCGAAGGTAAAAGTGTTGAGGTCAACCTTGCTTCTAAATATAATGATACGGAATATGATTTCTGGTCTTTTGACAAAAAAAATAAACAGTGGTTGAACAAGGGCGTTTCTAAGGCAAAGGACAATGTAAATAAAATAAAGGCCAAAAAATATATTGCCAAAAACAAATCAGTAAAAAGCCCGGTTAAACCTTACCAATTCGATAAGAATAAAGCCGTAATGGAATTTGATATTAATTTGGAAAATTTCCCTGAATTAAAGGAAATGAATGGAGTTGTCTGGCAATATGCAGGCAACGATTCAAAAAAAGACCCTCTGCAAAACAAATGGGTTTTCAGTAATCAATGGGACAGTGCGGAAATCGAACCTTTTGAGGATAGTAATTTATTCCGTTTAAAATTAAAAAGTAAAAATAAAGAATTTATTACAACAGTTTGTCCAAGCCAAAGTGGTGCGGAATTCCAAGCTTCTATGGCTGAATATAGCCGTAAACAAAAAGAATACGAATCGAATAAAGTTACTATTGCCGAAATGAAAGAATTGGCAAAAAACCAAGCTGATTTTATTCGTTCTTATTCTGTAGAAGGCTTCGGAATTTATAATTATGATGTCATGATGAAAGATGAGGATAACATTCCTATCCTTGCAGATTTTGATTTTGGAACAATGATTCCGGGTATCAAAAAAATTGCAAAAGTATATATGATTACCGGAGATAGGAATGTCGTTGTTTATCCTTATAGCGACTGGCACAAAATTAGGATAAATCCCAATACAAGTACGAAAATGGTTGCCATTCTTCCGGGAAATAAATATGCAACTATTAATGAAAAACAATTCGCCACTTTAATGGATGATATTAAAGCATCGGAGAATCGTAAATATATTTTCAAAATGAATTTCAAGGATGAAGTGATTGCTTCATTGGATCATTTGAAAAAGATAATAAAGAGCCTGAGTTAGAATTTTATTCTTTTCGTTTATCGGAATTATAAAATAATTCCGATAAACTGCTTTCTAATTTACCCATCTATTTACTAGTCTTCAAATTAGTGGAATGAAAACCATCGTCATCCAAATTATTCTTATTCTGGCTGTCCATTCTATTTCCTATTCCCAGGGTGGAAATAGAATGCTTCCCATAAAGGAAAATGGCAAATGGGGATATTATGATTTTTCCATTTCCAAAGTAATCATCGAACCTGAATATGATGAAATCAGCACTCCTAACTCCTGGGGTATCAAAACAGAAAACGATGGTAAAGTAGGTTTCATTAATTTGGAGAATGAGCTTGTCGTAAAACCCCAATATAAAGGTGTAAAATTTATTAATTTAGATTATGTATTAGTAGAATCATTTGAAAATAAAAAAGGGATTCTAAAAAATGAAACGGGAGAAATAGCAGTCCCCTTAGGAGATTATGATGATATTAAAGCAATCAATAAGAAATTCTTTAATATTAAAAAAGGAGATAAATGGGGTTTGGTTTCTCTAAAGGGAAAAGAATTAGTTCCTTGTGAGTACTTAGGATTTGGGGCGAGTGCTGAAGAAAATTTCATTCCCTTTGTTGATGATATAGGCAGATTTGGAATCCTGCAAATTAACAATAACAAAATTACTGTTCCTCCAGCATTTAATAGAATAACTCCTAAGAATGGAACTTATTCAACATTCATAAAAGGTAAATCAAAAGGAATAATAAATCATATTGATAATAAAATCATAATACAAGGAAATTACAAATCCATTACTTTCATTACAAAAGATCGTGCAGTCTTGGAACACAATGAAAATGGTTCGGTTTTATATTCCCTAAAAGATGAAAAAACTATTCCGATAGAAAACGCTTTTGATCGTTTTATTCCATTTAATGACAAATATTTTATTGTTTGCAAAGGTAATAAGCGAGGAATGATAAATATGGACGGGGAAAGCATATTAGAAAACGAATTCACTTATATTAGAGACGTAGAAAACCATCCTAATTTATTAGAATTAAAAAAAGGAGATTATATAGGCATTTATGACTTCGTCAATAAAAAAGAAATCATACCATTCGAATACAAGAAATTAGTTTTTACAGATGAAGGATTAATCCAAGTAGCTAATTATAGTGGAAATGGAATTTATAATAAAAATTTCAATTTAATTTTAGAACCGATTTACACTGGAATCAGTATCAAGGATAATGTAATCAAAGCTAGAAAAGATAAAGGCGTGAAATTATTCCGATTGGATGATAATCAGAATATTGAAGAAGAGGATGAATATAAGGAATATTATAGTTTGAAAATCGGATATAGGAATTCTTCCATCCTTGCAGAAGAACCACAAAATACTCAGGCAAATAATCCGGATAAATTTAGTACTATTAATTTTCCTGAAGTATTATTTGAATGGATAGATGAATCCGGATCAGATGGAAAAGAAGCATATAAAAAAATAGGGGAAAAAGATATTTTGAGTGATTTCGTTTATCATTCCAATCATATTTATAAGACTCATTTTTTTACTGTAAAAACAAGAGTAAAAAAAGAAAATAATGAATTATTCAGTTATATTTTCGAATTTTCAAACCGATTGAAACCCATATATTTATTTGATGGAAACAAAGGGGAATTCTTATCGGATTCAAGAGGTTTCCTTGGTTTTAGATTTTCAGATTTCACAAATTTAGGCTTACCATATATGACTACAATTTTGGATAATGGAAAGTTTTCAATGGTAAATCTGAAAGGCGAATTTTTAGAACATGATAATGAAATTTTCAAGGCCACTTATATTTCAGAACCCCATGATGGGATGATTGCATTTGCTATCGAAGGAGAATGGACGGGAAATAAAAACACAGTAAAACTAAGCAATGAACATATAAATCTTAAAAAACTCGGAAAACAATTTAATTTGGATTTACATTCGAATTATAGCATGAAATACAATAAGGCTATTTACCTGAAAGATGCGAAATGGGGGTATATGGATTATCATGGAAATATCATCATCCCGCCCATTTATGAATATGCATTTGACTTTAAATCGGAAAGAGCTATTGTCATTAAAGATAATAAAAGAGGAGTTATTGATAAAAAAAATAAAATCATTATTCCACTTGCATTTGATGATATAAAACAGAAACGCAACAATTATTTTAAAGTATCAAAAAACAATAATGATAATATAGAATATTTATTAAATAATAAAGGAGAACAATTAATTAGCAAGCCTTATGAATTCACGGGAAGGTTGGTCGAAAATAAAAGAAGAATAAAAGAAAATGGAAAGTATGGTGTGGTAAATGAAAAAGGAAAAAACATCATTCCTGCCAAATATGATTCTCTTGGAATTTTCCATCAAGGATATGCCTTGGCAAGGATGGAAAATGATATATTCATTATTGATAAGAATGGAAAGGAATATTTAAAAAATAAGAATTTTGAAATAAAAGGAAGTGTAAGAAATGGATTAATTAGAATTAAGGAAAACGGAAAATAAGGTTTCATTGATATTAATGGAAAAACAATTATTCCTCCTAAATTCACTTTGTGATTTTGACCAAGGGGTTTCCAGAATAGTAGCTGCCAGAAAAACCGGACTCATTGATTCTACCGGAAACTTGGTTTTGGAACCTAAAGCTTATGAACTCATATTGCCATTTGACGAAAATGGTTTGGCTAAAGTTGCTTATAAGCAGTTCGGACAATTTGGTTTAATTAATACCGAAGGACAAGAAATCATTCCGCCCAGTTATGATGAAATAGATCCATTTTATAATGGTTTTGCAAGGGTTCAGAAATTAAAGAGATATGGATTTATTTCTTTGTCCGGGGAAGAAATGACGCCTCCAAAATTATATGATGCCTATAAAGTCTCCGAGGGAAAAGTAGCTGTACAACCCTTACAAGGTGGTCCTTGGTATTTTATGGATATCATGACAGGAGAAATCATAAATGGGGATTTGCCATTTCTGGGAAAAGCAATGTATTCCGAAGGGAAAACCATACTCCGCCACAAGAATGAAAATGATTTTATTATAAAAAGCCTTTTCAATGAAAAAGGTGATACTATTGCCAGTTCACATTCCAATTTTGAAATCATTTTTTATAAAGATGGTATGCTTGGGTTAAAGGAAACTAAAATTATCAGTGCTGATAGAAAAACTTATCATTATCATTTCCGAGCCTTGGATGAAAAAAGATTCCGCAGTCCTCCGAGGATTGGATATACCAATATGAGTCCTTTTTTAGATGGTGTTTCTGTCATTCGAATGGGTAAAAATTGTGCGATGATAAACACGGATGCAAATCAAATTGTAGCATTAAAATATAAGGGGATAAAAAGGGTTTCCGAGGGAAATTACAAAGCGGTTCCCGCTTCATTTTCTGGATTATTCTCTCCGGATGGGAAAATGGTATTGAAAGATGAATATGACCTTATTAATGTAAAATTCCAAAGTGGAAATGGAATTTATGCAGTAGAAAAAGGTGATCAACTTGGTTATGTTGATGGAAAAGGAAACTGGCTTTGGGAAATTAGGCGATAATTGAGATTCAGTCCAACCGCTTAGGGCATTTTTTACATTGTTTCCCCTTTTTGAACTTCTTGCAACATTTCTTTTTCATGTTTTTCGACCATTCGCATGCACAAGGAATTATGATGTCTGTGCCGGGTTTAAATGTCTCATTTTTCTTCTTTCCAACCATTACTATATGATTTATTTTGCAAATATAAACAACTATCCTTAATTAGACTAATTTTAAATAAAAATATTCTAGTAGAAATACAGTGGCTTCGCTTAACTTTATACCGAAACCAATATACCTAGACTAATGAATGCACCAGAAAGTGTTTATTCCAAAGGAAAATATAATTTCGGACAGTTTACCAGTCCTTTCAAACATGTCAATCTATACGATGCAAAAGAGAGCGCTCCCCTACCTTTTATCAATACCTTTTTCCTTAGGGAATGGCAAGCTTTCCAAGTTTTTACTGAGGGCTATTTTGGAATAATGGCACTGTACAATACCAAAAAAGTCAGTTTGGTGCAATTCATTTTTTATAATATAGCATCAGGCGAAAAATATAAGTTTGAGAAGAAAGTTTTGCCTTGGAATCTGAATGTCCCCAATGGCCTGTTTCGTACCAAGGGGGAATATCGTTCTTCGGATTGTACAGTCGTGGTGGAACATGATATTGAAAATTCTCTATTGGATATCCGGATGGATTTGCCAAAAACGAAAAAACATCCCGCCCTCAAGGCACGACTTAAAGGAACACATAATATAAAAAAATATACGCCGATCGTAGTTTGTATGCCATTCAACGAAAAAAGAGGCATGTACTCGCACAAATGTCTTATGCCGCTTGAAGGAGAAATTAATCTAGGCGGAAAAATAATTCATTTCGATCCGAAAAACAGTAACCTTATCATAGATGACCACAAAGGATATTATCCATATGTTACGAAATATGACTGGATAACCGGTGCGGGTTTCACTCCGGAAGGAAAGAGGATTGGTTTTAATTTTACGGATAACCAAATCCAAAATAAGGAAAAATATAATGAAAATGGTGTCTGGGTGGATGGAGAATTGACCTACCTACCTCCTATCCAAGTCCTACGACCGAATGGATATAAGAAAGATTGGATAGTAAAGGATAAATCGGATCAAGTCCGAATTACATTCACTCCGGTAGAACACAATGCAGTTAATCTAAATTTGTTGATTCTAAAAAGCAAATACCAAGGTCCATACGGTTATTTCAATGGCTTTATCCAAACTAAGAATCAAGGAAGATTGGAATTTAATAATATTTTTGGAATGGGAGAAGATTTTTATTTGAGGTCTTAGTTCTACTTTGACACTTTAAACAAATGAACCAAAAGAATAAGGTTTTTCCAATAAAATTTGTCCCTTTGGAGGGACCGACCGTAGGTCGAGGGAGGAAAATTCCACTATATTATTCTAAAGTGTCAAAGTAGAATTAGATGGCTAATTAGATTTAAAAATATTGAGATTGAACCTGCAATTTTATAAATGACAAATGGCTTCCATTTTAGGAATAAAGAGGAAATCATTTTAATTAACCCCCTATAATCCATAAATTAAAACTATCTTTCTTCAATAAGACCACTATTTTATCCCTCATTCTAAATTAATCCTACTATTTTTGTTTTAAGGCTTTAAGAAATAACATCCCATCCCTCTTTCCAACATTTTTTTTGAGATCCTATTTTTTACTAAACAAAAACTATTACTAATGAAACAAAATTCACGATTCTTACGCTCTTTTTTGGCAATACAATCCCAAAAAAAAATTAAACAGATATTTACTACACTTTTAGTGGTTATTTGTGCCGTACAAATTTCATTTTTAGCAGCGCAAAATACTCCACTTTCCAATGAAAGAGTAGAAACATGCGGAACAGATGCGCTCCATTTAGAATTGCAAAAAAACAACCCCCGCTATGCTGAACAGTTTTCATCTATAAATGAACGCTACGCTGACTATGTCAAAAAAAGGAACACAAATTCTCTAAAATCATCTGCTACAACAGTTGAATTACCTGTCGTTTTTCATTTTATTGGAGTCACTCCTTTTTCCCTTGATGAACGAAACGGGGTCATAGCTGACCTTAATAACAAGTTTTCAGGGGAGCTAGGCACTGAGAGCTGTCCCGGCTTTTCCATTACTAATACAAACATTCAATTCTGCCTAGCTCAGACAGATGCTACCTCTAATCCTATTGACTATTCAATTGAATACGAAAATCCAATTTCTGAACCAGTTACAACTGATATAGAGGATGCAATTATAATAAGTAATGTTATACAAAGTACAGACAATTTTAATACTACGGACTATATCAATGTCTATATTGTAGAAGATATTGAACAGGTAGCCGGGTATGCATTTTTGCCAGCAGCACATGGTCAAAGTTTTGACGGTATTTATGTCGAAAGAAGTCAGATACTACCCTATGGTGGTACGTTAACTCACGAGATGGGTCATTATCTGGGTTTGTTCCATACATTTGGAATTTGTGATCCTTTCGGGGAAGAACTTGTAGTAAATGATCCTGAGACAGGAGAACCAACATACCCTTGCTCTTGTGACAATGACAACTGTCTCTTTAATGGTGACATGGTTTGTGATACCCCACCTGCCCGCAGGCTCAATGGTGCTTGTGGAATAAACACTTGTAATACAGATCATTTGGCTAGCATATATGACAATTTGATGCCAACAGTCGATATGATTGATGATAAAACCAATTATATGGATTATAGTCCATATAGAAACCACTTCACAGAAGGACAAGGTATCAGAATGTGTAGCATGGTAGATCCTGAAATTGGTCCTAGGAATTCTTTATTGAATTCTAATGCCTGCACTGCCGGGTGCGACCTAGGAGAAGATTGTTTAATTGCAATGAATGAAATCATGCCTGTTACTCAGATATTTGGAGAAGAATATCCTAATACTTTAGTTTTGGATCAAGGAAACACTACTCATACCTTTACAGGAATTGCAGAAAATTGTACCGGCGGGGATACCTATTCATGGGAAATAGAAAATCTAGATAATAACACTATTGTTTTTAATCTATCAACAAGTGGTTTGAGTGTGACACCCACATTGACATCAGTAGGAAATTATAGAATTTCCTTTAATATTTCCTCTTCTTCCAATCCTTTATGCTCACAGACAACAACATTAGATTTTCAAGTTGTACAAGGAGTAAGTTCTAGCACAGCTAGTTGTCCGGAAAATATCAACTTTAATAATAATTGGACTAACTGGACATCTATATCCGGTCCTATATCCAATCCTACTACTATAGAAAATGACATTCCCAATAACTATGGATTTGAAATTTATTCTTCAGGTATGATTCCAACTTCTGATGAAAATTTTGGAGGCACCCCATTTCCTAATAATGTCTCTGATGTCATACGAGTAGGTCCGACTATTAATAACAATGAAGAATTAACTCCTGGTCAAACCTACCAGCTTGAATACACGTTTATTCCTACAGAAGAGAACTCAAAAATAAAAGTATGGTATTTAGGAATGTTCCATGATGAAGCAGTACTACACCTGACTTGTTCATATAGAGTATTCCTACCACCTACTGGTTCAACTTTTCTAAATAATAGTTCAAATTTAAGTTCTAACAATTGGAATTACCCTTTAAATGATATTAGAACTTATACCTCCTTATTTGATTTTGCCAGTTATACTGAAGTACCGAAAATAATTGAAGACGAAACTATTATTTATAATCAACAAAATGAATGGCAATCTAAAATTTTGGATTTTAGTGAATTTGTATGTAATGGTTCGGAAATAACAATAAAAATCAAAGCTGAAACAAATACGGCTAATAATGACGAAGGGAAAAGACATGCTTACTCATATTTTGGTTTCGAAAACTGCCTACCAGGCATAAGTGGAGATTTTTCAATTGATTTACCCAATGTACAATTAGGATGTACACCTATTGCTGAAAATGAACTCTTACGTACATGTTTTACTATTGATATTCCGGAAATCCCCCTCCAACCTGAATTAAGTTCATCTTATAGTAATTACTATGAAAATTTAATTTTCCCAATCATTTCTGTAGAGTACTCTAATGATGGAATTAACTTTACTAATTTGAGTTCCAATTCAAATAGTATAGAATATTACTCCGTAATAAATAGTGGTTATAATCCAGAAATTCAGAAGCAGGACAATGTTTTGAATATTTGCTTTATAGCAGATATTACAGATTCTCATAAATATTTCAAAGTCACTTATAATACATCATGTGGATTATATGAAGATACATTTACTGCATTTTATGGATTCTACCATACTGTCGAACCCTGTTTAGACAGTTGGGGAGGAGGAGAAGTTTTAGAACCTATCATCAGGACTTGTGATCCTATAGGAACCTTGATTACCGCAGAAGAGCCTTGTTGGCAAACTCCAGAAATGACCCCGGATTATAAATGGCAATATTTAAATGGGCCAAACTGGATGGATATAGAAAATACAAATACGGAATCACTCCTAGTACAAGGTCTTATTATCCCCGGGCTTAATCCCCCAGGAGGAACCAACGAATTGTTTAGGAGTAGGCGGTGTAATTTTTTTAGAAGAATGATAGAATTTGAAGATCCTTATTGTAGAGTACCGGCTTGGTTACCTAGTGATACTATAAATATAGTCAATAGAATAATAAATAGTGCTTACCGAGAAAATGGAATAGAAACCAATAATCCATGTGCTAATGAAGAACTCTATTTAACATTTGAAGAATTCGGAGGTCCGCCTAGCAATTCTTCCTTCGAATGCGATCCTGATTTCTTCAATACCATAGATTCTGAAGATTTAGGAGGTACAGCTACTTTATATTTTATGAGAATCCGTCCTGGGGAACCTGATTTAGATGTCACTTCGAGCCTCAACTTAGCAACATCATCTGCTCTAACCTTTGATTTGGATGATAATGGCTATTTGCTCTTCCAAGAAAATTTAGTTTATAATTTCATTCCTGGCACTTTCCAAGATTCGGATAACGTAAGAGTTTTTGTACAAGTCAATACATTGGGCTGTAGCAGGGATATAGCAGTTAATTTTGGTTTTGGGTCTTTTGTCCCTGTTGTAATTACTCCTTTCAATTCAGGCATAATAACTGGCTCGCCATCTCAAGCATGTTTTGGTTCTTCGGATGCTGAAAATTTAATTTTCAGCAATGATGGATTCATGAATGACAATAGTAATTCCTTGGGCTATTATTGGGAATATGATTATAGTGAAGATTTTCTGAATCCTATTGAAATCATTTCAAATCCTGAAGAAATGATCCTTAACCCTGCTGAATTAGATGAAGATTCTCCTTTTGTTTATATTCGAAGAGTTTACAATGGAAATTCTATTTGTGCCGGGCCAGGCTATTCTAATGTAATTACAGTGGAAAACTCTTGTTTCGGAACTCCTGACTGTACAGAGAACTTGGTTATAAACATAGCCACAATTGATTGTGCCACTAATGCTTCAGGAGAAGTACTTTATTCCTTTCATTTTGCCATTGAATCAGATATTGGACTGGATCCTTCATTCGGAATGACTTCCCCTGTCGGAGAAATCATAGAATTGACTATTGACGATACAGGAACTCCGGGAATGATTTTCATTGATGGAATAATAAGCATATTCAATCCTGATGAACCCATCGTAATTTTTTCTTTAGATTTCGAAAATCCAATTATCTGTTCCTTAGTGATTAAATTGGACAGACCGAATTGTGGTTGTATAATAGATAATTTGGTTATAGATTATCCAGATTGTATAGAACCAGATATTGAGTTTTGTATCCCAATAGAATTTGATTATTATGGATCGATTCCAGCCCTAATGAATTTTTCAATTCCTTCAACTTCTAATTTTATAATCGCAAGTTTTGAAAATACAGAACTAGGAACTCCTGGCCTTACATTGGGTCATAACCTATTTGAATTATGTTTAATTTATGAAGGTGAATGCACAATTAAACCCATAGATCTTGATTTTACGGGTTCTATCATTACCAAAAGTACTACCGTATTATCTCCTTCTAAGCCAACTATTTCATTAGACCCCATTAAACTGGGCATTAACACTACTACCCTTACAGAGAGTAATACTACGGGAATTAAAGGAGAGATAGGAACTAAACCAATTCCCTATGCTCCACCATGTCAAATAAGCGGTTCAACTTCTATCCCATGTTGCGATGATGATTGCACAGAAGAATTAGATGTAGTCCTTCAAGACATTTCCTGTGCTGCAGATGAGGACGGAAATTTGGTTTATGAATTTGATTTGAGAATTTGGGATCCGAATGGAATTGCTGATCCTTTGGTAGTAAATAGTCCTCAGGGAATCATCAGTAATTTGATTATCAATACTGATTTCATGCCTAATTTACCAGAGTTAGTACAGGTTACTGGAACTATAACTACTGTCGGTTCACTTAGTTTGATTTACTTTAATATTGATTTTAATAACGCTACATTATGTGATGTTGAGGTATATGATAAAAAACCTAATTGTGAATGTGCTATTAGCGATTCTGACCTTTGATGATTGTATGGCTCCAGGAGAAGAATTCTGTATTAGTTATGCATTCAATTATTATGGCCCTACAGGTTTGGATGTTGACTTCTATTTGGATGGATTTAATTCTTCAATGGGTTATAGTTTGGAAAGTGCAGTAAATGATCAAACAGGAACTACTGAAATTTTATTGGGTAGCAATACTTTCACTATCTGCTTTATTTATAATGGTATTTGTGATGGTGGAGATGTGACTCATGTATTCTTTGATGGAGTCATTCCTGGAATTGATTGTAAAATTTGGGAAATGTTCGATATTCCATGCTGTCCCGATCATGAATGTCTGGATCTTAAGATTGAGTCCACGTATTTGGGTTGTGCCGAAAATCTACCCAATGGATATTCTTTGGAATTACAATTTGAAGACCCTAATCAGTTAGGTTATCAATTTACCCTGACTTATGATTCTGGAACAGTATCTTCTGTTAATCATACATATATTGGCTCATCTCTTTTCATTACAGCGACTTTAGAACCAAATGAAGAAGATCCTAGCATGTGTGTATTTGTAGATTTTTCAAACCCTTCTATATGTGATGAAGAATTATGTTTTTTCCAACCTGATTGTGTGTGTAATGATATTGTAAAATTAAATGTAGTCTATCCATCAGGTTGTAGAGGTGTTGGGACTGAATTTTGCCTACCTGTTTCATTTTATTACTACGGTTATAATTCTATACCATTAGATTTTGTATTGGATGAAAATAATTCATCTTCAGATTATGAATTGACGAGTTATACTTCTACTGGCACCAGTCCGAATATAGAAAACGGACTGAATACATTCGTAGTCTGTTTTATATATTCAGGGCCTTGCTCGACAGGAATAACTGATTTGGCATTTGATATCATTACAAAAAGTAATTGTAGTTTATCATCTGCTGGACAAGTGGGTTGTTGTTTTTCTGCTCAGGCAGAAAATACAACTCTTAAAGAATCTGAAGGAGTTATTTTAGGTACAGAAAAAGGAACTTTAGAAATAATGGTTTCACCAAACCCTTTCAGTAGTACATTTTCTCTTTCAGTTTCTTCTCTAGAAGAAACTGTAGGTATGGTAGCAATTTATGATATATTGGGTAAGAATTTATTCGAAAAAGAAATCTCTCTTATAGATGGAAATAATGATTTTTTGTTTAATCCAAGTTTAAAAAACCAAGGATTATATATTGTGAAATTGACAACATCAAATGGTAAAACAATTACAACAACAATTGTAAAAACTAGATGATGGATAAAAAGATAGTATTGTAAAATAAAAAAACACTCCAGTAAATTCACTGGAGTGTTTTTTTTATTAATTTATTACATTTAAATACTATGACAAATTTAACTTTTCTTCAACAAAATCTTTTCTTGGGTGAATTGATAAGCAGCATCCAAAAATTCTATCATTTTAGGCCAATCCTCTTTTT
>JAHDHJ010000116.1 GCA_020631375.1 Saprospiraceae bacterium
TCTTTCAATATTGAAAGAAAAGGGGATAGCATTTCTGGGCAGAGAAGAGGAAAAAGAACAAAAAAGGGTGATGTGATATCCTATGAACAAGCCATGAAATTCAAGGAGAGATATGATTATCCCGCTACAGTCAGCGTAACAGCAGAGGGAACTTCTATGGCTACGATTAAATATAAAACGGAAAAATCCAACCCTAACATCCCTGTAATGGGTGTGGATAGGGAATATTTGGATGTGAGGGGATTGAAAATAGAGGCCGGACGGAATTTTACGGAAACTGAAATGGAAAACGGCGACCATCGTGCCATTATAGGAATGGATATAGTGAATTTATTATTCAATAAACGGGCAGACCAAGCTGTTGGCAAAACGATTTCTAATGGGAATGTAAAATATAGGGTCATTGGGGTATTGACCTCTAAGGGGTCGAGTATGACTGCCAATGAAGATAAAATCGTATTGATTCCCTTGAGTAATGCTGTACGCTATTATGATTATCCAAAGAAAAACTATGATGTTTCCGTAGCCGTGAAAGATGCGATCCAAATGGATGATGCGGAATCTGCTGCCATTGGTGTTTTTCGGAATATCAGGGGTTTGAAAGCGAGTGATGAAAATGATTTCGAGATGTTTAAGAGTGATGGAATCATGGATATTCTCAAGGAAAATACAGTAACGATTCGCTGGGCGACCATTTTTATCGGAATGGCAACTTTGTTGGGTGCGGCGATTGGACTTATGAATATCATGTTGGTTTCGGTTACTGAACGGACGAGGGAAATCGGTATTTGCAAAGCAATAGGTGCTACTAGGAATAATATTCTTCTTCAGTTTTTGACTGAGGCTGTAGTTATTTCAATCATGGGTGGTTTACTTGGGATTATTTTTGGAATTATTTTCGGCAATGGTGTTTCTCTTCTTTTTCAGGGTGCATTTTTTATTCCTTGGGGTTGGATCGGATTGGGTTTCCTTATTTGTTTTCTTGTTGGCGTATTTTCGGGTTTATATCCGGCTTTACGTGCGAGTGCTTTGGATCCGATTGAGAGTTTGAGGTATGAGTGAGGATGTGTTTGGGTGTTCGGGTGTAAAGGTTATTTAGTGCTATTTTCTTTGTGGTGCATTATTTTTATTAAGGCGTAATTTAAATTGATAATTGTTTACTGCTAACTGCTAACTGAACATTGTTCACTGTTTGTATTTGTCATTTAATCCGACGCCTTTCAGTATCATTGGTATTATTTTTCCTATCCTATTTATTTTAGTATTTTCTCTTTTGGCTTCAGCGATATATTCTGCGTATTCTCTTTTTTTCCCTTTGCTTAATTCTTCGAATTTTAATTTTAATTGTTCATCAGAATTTAATTTATTTTCTAATAATTCTGGGATGATTAATTCTTTTTTATTATTCCTTTCCGGTTTAATTTCTTTTCCATCTTTTTGATTTTGGATGGCTTCTAGGATGTAGGATTTTATTTTCATCTTATCAATGGAATCATTTTCTAAAAATCGCCATTGTCGTAAGGCTTTGGTTTTTCCTTTTTGGGCATTGACTAATAATTTTCCTTCATCTTTCAGAAATACACCTTGAAAAAACCATAAGGCACAATGATTTTTAAATGCAGCTAAACCGACAATATTTTTATTATCTAATGAAAATGTAGGTCCTCCCCATTTTATTGATTCTTCTAATCCTGTTTCTTGTGCGATTTCCCTTAATTGAAATATGATTTCCTTTTTCCAAGCATCTTCGATTTTGGAATAAAATTCATTTAATGTTTTTGCGGATTTCATTTTATGATTTTTGCATTTAAACAGAATCCATAAATAAATTTTCCAGTACATTATTCCAAGTACTGGAAAATTTATTTATCAAAGATATTTATTTAGCTACAGGATATTTTTCCCTTAACCAACCTCTGAATCCGCTATCCAATTCATAGATATTATTATAACCTAATTCCCTTAAACTAGCACAGGCTTTTTTGCTTCTTCCTCCTGCAGCGCAATACACCATAATCGGTTGTTCCTTATTCAATGCCTGTATTTTTGTATTGAAGTCTGCCTCGCCGATATTAATATTAATTGCATTCGGAATGTAGCCATTTCCTACCTCATCCGGACGACGGACATCGATTAATTGTTCATTGCTTAATTCATCCATTTTAGCTTTGAAATCCTTTGCGGACAAATGTGTCACTTGGCTTGGACCCTTGGCTTGGGCTGTAGCATGATTGCCATTATGGGCAGCGTCTCCGGAAGTATTGGAATTACAAGAAAAAAGAAAGAATAAGCTAAAAGAAATATAAATTAGATTTTTCATGATTTATGAATTGTTTATTTATTGTAAAAAATTTCAACAAAGATAAGAAAGAGAAAAGAATTAATTTATTCTTAGGAATGATGTATAAATAAATGGACAAAAATTGGCACAGGATTTTTTGTGAATAACAAGGCAAAAAACGTAGGCGATGCAGGGCATCGACGAGGCTTTTTAACGTAGTTAATTGCAAAAAAAACAAGTCAAGATTGGATATTTATTTGTTCGTCATTCCTTATATTATAGTATTGCATCATTATATTATTCCAACATTTCTAAATCATCAGAGCAGCCAATCCTCCTTGTAATAAACCGACAAGAAATCCGATTATTCCTCCAAGTATTTCAATGAATTTAAATTCTTTACTCAAAATATCATTCATTACTTGTTCCAATCTATCAGACGAAAGTTCGGAAAATTTTTCAGTGATAATTTCTTGAATGTCGAGATTTTTTTCAACATGCTGAATGTATTTATCCATCATATCCGGAAGTTGGATTTTTACTTCCTCCAACATCTGGTCACGAATTCCATATTTTAATTTCTTAGTTGCCAACATAGAAACCAAGGGATATTTTTCTATCATTCTCCCCTCCAAAAAATTATCCATTTTCACCTCCACTTGGGCAAAAATATTATCCATGCTATCCTGAGTAACTACTTTTTCTTTTATATCCTCAATGGATAATAATTCATCGGCTACGACCTTGCCGATTTGGATGGCAATTTGTTTTTGTCGTTTGGGAAAAATACCTTGGAAAGTAATTCCCTTAGATTGGAAACTCCCTAATTTAAAATTAAATATGGTATATGGCTCCTTTGGATGGAAAAGCATTTTTACAGCAAGGTAATTCGTGAACCAACCCAGCAATGCTCCCATTAGGGGATAACCCAATAAAAAAAACAGATAATAATACCACATATTATTTCACACAATTCATTACATCACGCAGCTAAAAATTAGCAACTATTTAATTCAAGTTGCAGACTTGTCCGCAACTTGAACTACTTACTTTATAAAGTCTATTAATAAACAACCAGAGTGTCGAGTTTAGTTTTGGTCTTAACAAATTTATAGAGCAAATCCCTATCAACTTTAGACGAATACAAGTCATCTTCCCATTTAATGAATAAAACGGGAACGTCATCGAATTTACTTTCCACCAAATCCATGTCCACCAAATGAGGCAGGAAAATCCGGGCTTCCTCCACTATGGAATTCAGCATCGTAGTTTTTCCTATACTATCTGCCCTCATTTCCAATTCCCTAATCCGTCGGTCCTTTTCCGCCTCTCTTTGTGCGAATTCATCCAATTTCTTATTATTCTTTTCTTGTTGTACTCCCAATTCCTTATCCAGCAATGCTTCCGCATTGGATGTTCCTCTGGGAATTACCCTAGGGTTTTCAATGCCACACCCTCGAAGTAATTTTTCGAAATGTGCTTTTTCCTCATCTGAAACAGACGCCAAGGCAGAAGAATAATAATCAATGATTACATAATTCACAGTATCTCTGCTCTTAATTTCATGGCTCAGATAATCACGGGTTTCATTCGTGAATTCATTTTTCATGAAATGCGCAACATTGTCCTTTTGTTTTCCTTCTTGATATACCCGGTTAAGAATCAATGCACTTGGAATCAAAACAATAAAACTGAATACCGTGATGACTACTGTCGTTCTTAGTTTATCCCTTTTGTTCAAATAGGAAGTGTAGGGGAATTTCAGAAAACGAACAATAAAAAATGTTGTCAGGGCAATGAAAACAGAATTCAGGAAAAAGAGATAGAAAGAATTACTGAATACATTCCAATCTCCTTTGGCGATTCCGAACCCCGCCACACATAAAGGAGGCATCAATGCCGTAGCAATGGCAACCCCCGGTATGGCATTGGATTTATCTTTTCTTGAAGAAGAAACTATACCTGCCAGACCGCCGAAAACTGCCACCAAAGCATCTAAAAAAGTAGGAATGGTACGTGCTTCTATCTGATCATTCATTTCCCCCAAAGGAGAAATGAGAAAATAAAAAATACTTGTAATCAATGCTATGACAATGGCAATACCGAAGTGTTTCAAGGAAATCATCAGCGTCTCCCTATCATTGATTCCCACTCCTAAACCAATACCAAGTATCGGAGACATCAATGGGGAAATCAACATCGCTCCAATGATAACCGCTTGGGAATTAATATCCAAACCGATGGAAGCAACCATAATGGAACAAATCAGAAGCCATACATTAGCTCCTTGCATCCGTTTATTATTCTTGATATTCTCAATCGTGCCTTCCCTATCCAAATCGCTTTGGAGTTCGAACATTTGCTTGAAAAAATCACTCAATCCATAGATGAGTTCCCAAACAGCTTTGCTAATTCTGTCCATTAATTGAGGATCTACACCTTCTGGTTTTTCTTGGTTTTCCATTCTTTCCTATTCTAGTTTTGCTTTTAGACGCATTTCTCAATTCTAAGTCTCTCGAATGTTATTCCCGAAAATGAGAAGCTCTTTCGCTAAATTACAAATATCCGATGGACCAAAGAACCCACCGGATAATAATTGTTTGATTGTTCAATAAGGAATGGCGAACAAATAAATATCCAATCTTGACTTGTTTTTTTTGCAATTAACTGCGTTAAAAAGCCTCGTCGATGCCCTGCATCGCCTACGTTTTTTGCCTTGTTATTCACAAAAAATCCTGCGCCAATTTTTGTCCATTTATTTATACATCATTCCTAAAAGAAAAATCTATCAAAGGCGGTTTTCATTGATGATACTCAATAATTCTTCCCTGTAATTTTTCCCTATTGGCAAATGCTTGATATCACTTTTTTCATAGACTTCTATCATATTACCCATTATAGCACTTATTTTATCCATGTTGACAATATAGGAACGGTGGGTGCGCTTGAATATTTTTTGTGGAAGTTTGGCATCAAGGCTCTTCATCGTTTGTAAGGTGATGACCCTTCCTTTTTCCATACGGATAATTACATAATCTTTCAAGCCTTCTATATAGATAATGTCTTCATATTTTACTTTCACCAATTTCTTATCGGATTTGACGAAAATAAAATCCGTTCCCGTTTCTATTTCATCGCTTTCGGGAATCTCTCCACCTTTCTGAAGATCATGAAGTTCCGAAGCCCTATTGACTGCTTTCATGAATCGTTCAAATGAAATGGGTTTCAATAAATAATCCACTGCATTCAGTTCGAATCCATCCAATGCATATTCCGAATAGGCGGTCGTAAAAATAACCAAAGGCGGATTTTGGAGACTTCTCAAAAAATCCACACCTGTTAATTGTGGCATTTGGATATCCAAAAACATGAGATCTACCGATTCGGTTTTAAGAGCTTCCATTGCCTCCATGGCATTGCTACATTTTTTTACCAGTTCTACCGAACCTGGAATCCTTTCTATGAAAGTTTCTATTACATCCAAAGCCAAAGGCTCGTCATCTACTATTATCGCTCTTAGCATCAGTATCTTGTTTTGTTAAGTTAATTTGCGTAAAACGCAATAGACTTTAGAAATTAGGCTATTCGGATTAATCGGATGATTTTCGTAGAAAATCATTATAAACCTAGGTATTAGAGCCTAAATACTCATATCTGTTATATCTTACGCAACTTAGGTTAAGTTATTATTATCTTGTTGGAAATCAAAATTAAGTGATTAGTTCATTAAAATCCATTTCATTCGACTTTTCCTTGGAAAAACACGATGAATGTAAAAGGATGCCAATAAAAAACAAAAGCCGATTCTTTCGAATCGGCTTTTGAAAATATTTTAGTCGAACAGAATTAGTCTGCCATTTTTACTGTCTTGATTATTGCTCCCGCTACTTTATAAGGACAAGCATTGGATGCCGGACGGCGATCTTCCAAGTATCCTTTCCACTTTTTAGGAACGGAAATCGGAATACGGATAGATGCTCCACGGTCAGAAACCCCATAAGAGAATTTCTCTATACTCTGTGTTTCGTGAAGACCTGTCAACCGTTGGTCATTATCAGAACCATATACGGCAATATGATCAGCATGTCTCTTCTCGAATGCCTTACAAATCGCATCGAAATATTTTTTGCCACCTACTTCCCTCATTCTCTTATTAGAGAAATTAGCGTGCATTCCTGAACCGTTCCAATCTCCCTTGATAGGTTTAGGGTGGAATTCGATATGTACATCATATTGTTCGGAAACTCTGTGCAAAAGGTAACGGGCCAAAGTCAGGTCATCACCTGCTTTCTTACCTCCTTTACCTAGGCATTGGAATTCCCATTGTCCAAGCATTACTTCTGCATTGATACCTGTGATATCCAAACCGGCTTCCAAACACAAATCCAAATGTTCTTCTACCAATTCCCGACCTGCTACGTTTCCTGCCCCTACGGAACAGTAATAAGGTCCTTGCGGTTTTGGATAACCATTCTTTGGGAAACCCAAAGGAATTTCATCTTGAACCAAAACATATTCCTGCTCGAATCCGAACCAGAAATCAGGATCGTCCTCTATGGTTGCCCTTGAGTTCGTAGCATGTGGAGTTCCATCAGGATTCAATACTTCGCAAATGACGAAAAAACCATTTTCACGTGCGGCATCCAAATAAACACTACATGGTTTCAACAGACAATCAGAAGAATGCCCTTCTGCTTGTTGGGTAGAACTTCCGTCGAAAGACCAAATTGGGAGAACATTCACATCTCCGTGATAAAAATCCAATTCCAAAACCTTAGTTTTGCTTCGGATCATGGGTTCTGGTTTGTAGCCATCAAGCCAGATGTATTCAAATTTGTACTTTGCCATAATAACCTAATTTTTGAGTAGAGGGTTTCTAATTGCCCGCAAAGGTAACACCCTCTTCTTGAAATACAATGATGCTTTTTAGTTAAATTTTATGGCTTCCAACATTTTGTTCATAAAATGTTGGTAAAGTACTTCGTTTATTTTAGATTATATCAGGAACTTCTTTAGAATTTGTTCTGTTTTAATAGACTTTATGGAAGAAAAGCATAATCAAAATTAATAAAATGAAAAAGAAGGTAGTAGTATTAACCGGTGCCGGAATAAGCGCTGAAAGTGGAATCAAAACATTCAGGGATGCGGATGGTCTTTGGGAAGGTCATGATGTGATGGAAGTAGCCTCTCCTGAAGGTTGGAGAAAGAATAGAAAATTAGTACAGGAATTTTATAATCAAAGAAGAAAGCAACTAAAATCGGTTGTTCCAAATGAGGGGCATAAGGCTTTGGCGGAATTGGATGAACATTTTGAGGTCTGCATCATTACTCAAAATGTAGATGACCTGCATGAGCGTGCCGGAAGTAAAAGGATTTTACATTTGCATGGTGAATTATTGAAAGTAAGGAGTACTGTGGATCCTTCTTTGATTTATGATTGGACCGGCGATGTTACCGAGAATGACAAATGTGAGAAAGGTTCTCAATTAAGACCGCATATCGTTTGGTTTGGTGAAGCGGTTCCGATGTTGGACAAAGCTGCGGAAATTACTTCGATTGCGGATATATTAATTATCGTGGGGACTTCACTTCAGGTTTATCCTGCTGCTGGACTATCTGCTTATGCTCCGAAATTCGCTCCGGTATATTATGTAGATCCAAAACCGAAATTGAATTATGAATTGGAACAAGCTAAGAATCTGGAAGTGATTAAGGATAAGGCTACTACCGGATTAAGGTATTTGGTGGATAAATTGATAAAGGAAAAGTGATTGTTATTTGAAAATAGCTTGGGCGGTTTTGCCCAAGCTATTTTTTTATTCTACAATTCAAAAACTGATTTATGCTAACTCATTCAGTTTAATATGATAACTGATTTTATCCAATAAATCATTCGGTCCGAAAGGTTTGCCTACGTGGTCATCCATTCCGAATAATTTTGCTTTTTCCTTTTCGGTCAAATAAGCGGATGCCGTCAATGCAATAATCGGAATGTCCCGGACTCTGGGATCTACGGATTTCCTGATTTCCGCAGTGGCTCTATAACCATCCATCGTAGGCATTTGAATATCCATGAGTACGAGGTCGAAATAATTTTGTCCCATAGCATCCAATGCTTCTTGTCCATTATCTGCTGTCACCACTTCTATGTTCAATTTCTTGAGCATTTTAGCGACAACAAGTTGGTTGATTTTATTATCTTCTACAACCAATATTTTATTTCCAGCCAAATGTTCAAAAGAACGATTAGAAACCGGTTTTTTATCTTTTTCCTCCTCTACCAAAGTATAAGGTAAATACACTTTGAATTCCGTGCCTTTCCCCAATTCGCTTGTAGCTTCTATTTTTCCATTTTGTAAATCGATGAGTCGTTTACAAATCGCCAAGCCTAAACCGGAACTACCGTAACCATCATACATGTCTTCGGCAGAACGGGAGAATTTCTGGAACATTTTTTCCAGTTGTTCCTTACCAATTCCCTCTCCCGTATCTTTTACTGTTAATAAAAGCGTTATTTTATCTTTTACCAATTCGTGCATTTCTACTCCTATATTTACCGAACCATTGTCTGTATATTTTAAGGCAGTGTTCACTAAATTGGTAATGACTTGATTCAAACGGGTTGGGTCTCCGTTGAGTTCAATTGGCATTTTGTGATCATAATTGATATTCAATTCCACACCTTTATCTCTCGCCGGAAGACTGAATCTTTCCTTGATTTCTTCCAAGGTGCTTTTCGGATTGAAATTGATATTATCGAAGCTGATTTTTCCTGCTTCTATATTAGAGAAGTCCAAAACATCGTTGATGAAAACGACTAGATTGTTGGCTGAGAATTGTAATGTCCTTAGATTTTCTATTTGGTCTTTTCTTGGTTCATGGGTCAATAACAAATGAGTCAAGCCGCTAATAATGTTAAGTGGTGTCCGCATTTCATTACTCATTGTAGCTAGGAATCTGTCCCTAGCGAAAGAGGATTGTTCTACGGATTCCCTTTCTGCCATTTCATTCACCAATTTGACATTCAAGGAGTCCAAACTTGCATTCTTCTCCTCTATGACCTCATTCTTATTGGCAATTTCCTCATTCTTTGCCGTAAGGAGTAAATTATCCGCTTTTTTCCTGCGGAAACTATTGTATAAAACAGCTAATAAGGCTATTGCCAAAAGCGAAAGAAGTATCAGGAAATTCCTAATGTTCTTATTGTTTTCTCCCTCAAGTTGTAGGCGGTCTATTTTCGATTGTTTTTCCCTTGCATCGAATTTTGAGTCATACATCGCTGCCAGATCCAAGGTCGCCTTATTCTTTTCTATCTTCTGGAATTCATCTTTGGCGGAAGTATATTTCTTAAAATAAGAAAGGCTTTCTTTTGGTTTCCCCAAGCTTTCGAATCCTTGGGCTATTTCCAATAAAATATTAGATGTTTCTTTTTTTATGGGTAAGGCTTCGAGTATATTACCGGATTCTTTGAATGATGATTCTGCTGCTTTCTTACCCCCCATTTTCAAATGGTTTTGGGCAATACTTTTATAAGTACCTGCCAAACCGATCTTATCATCTATTTTCTTTTGGATATCCTTTGCGCGATTAAAGAAATTAATGGCATCTTCTGGATAATCCTGTAGGAAATAAACCCTTCCCATTGTGTGATAAACTTCTGCAATATTGTATTGGTCTCCTAAATTCTGGTAGGTTTCCATCGTGGAACGCAGATAAATCATCGCACTTTCATAATCCTTTAGATTAATGTCATAGCCGGCGATTTCCCTTGCTGTCCTAGCAGCATTATCATAATTCTTTTCCGCAATTTCCAGTTTGAAAGATTGGTTCAGAAATTTTTTGGCAGGACCATATTCGGCTGTTTCTTTTTGCAAATAAGCTTCGCCAAGATTTTTATAGACTTTCGCCAACTGCGTTTTATTATCCAATCCTTTGAGCAATGTTTCTGCTTCCTTGAATTTTTCTATCGCTTGTGCTACCTCATCTTTCAAAAGGAAAATCTCACCTATACTATTTGTAGAAATAGCAATACCGTTTTTATCTTCAGCCTCCTTATAAATATCCAATGCCTTGAAAAAGGAATTCATGGCATTTTCATCATCCTTTTTGCTTTGATAAACATATCCCAAATTATTAAGTGCTGAGGCTAATCCGATTTTGTAATCCAATGCTTCTGCCATTTCTATGGCTTCAAAAGCATAATCCTTGGATTTGTCCATTTGTTTATCAGCCATTAAAGCGGAAGAAAGAGCGTTAAGGATATCTACCTTTTCATTCTTACTTGCTTTATTTTTTAGCATTTCTAAACTGTCGATAGTTGTATTTGCCAAAGTGGCATTTGTCACAACAAAAAAGGACAACAGAATAAGTATATATAGAAGGGTATGTGATCTCATGCTGATAATTTGGCTTTGAAAATATCTTACTTTACAAACACTTGCTGGCTTGTATCTACGGATAATAATACAAAAATGTTGCCTAAAACATTAGGAGGGAGGATTATTTGATATAAAAAGTGCTTAGTTTAATGAAAAACTAAGCACTTTTTAAAATATTACATAATTGTTTCAATTATAACCTCTTGATTACCATTGCAGAAGCACCGCCACCGCCATTACAAATAGCAGCCAATCCTATTTCTGAGTCATTTTGGTGCAAAACATTATTTAAGGTAGAAAGTATCCTTGCTCCGGAAGTTCCTAAGGGATGTCCTAGGGAAACCGCACCTCCAAATACATTGGCTTTAGCTTCATCCACTCCCAATACCTTATTGAATGCCAAAGCAACGACTGAAAATGCTTCATTGACCTCAAAATAATCCACATCGCCTAATTCCATACCTGCTCTTTTCAATGCCAATGGTGCAGCCAAAGTAGGTGCCGTTGTGAACCATTCCGGCTCTTGTGCAGCATCTGCGAAAGAAAGTATTTCAGCTACAGGTTTCAAGCCCAATTCTTTCACCTTTTCTTCACTTGCCAAAATCAGGCAAGCAGCCCCGTCATTAATGGTGGAAGCATTCGCAGCGGTAACAGTTCCGTCTTTGGTAAATGCAGCCCTCAATTGGGGAATCTTATCGAAACGTACTTTCTTGTATTCCTCATCTTCAGAAACGAGGATGGGATCTTTTTTTCTTTGTGGGACAGAAACAGGAATTATTTCCTCTTTCAGTTTTCCGGATTCGGTAGCTGCCGCTGCCCTCTTGTAAGAATTGATAGCATAAGCATCTTGTTCTTCTCTTGAAATGCTGTATTTCGTGGCAGTATTATCTGCACAGATTCCCATTGCACTTTGGTTATAAGCATCTCTCAAACCATCTTTTTCCAATCCATCCACCAATTCTCCTCCTCCATATTTATGTCCCCATCTTGCTTTGGGAATGTAATATGGAATATTGCTCATGCTCTCCATTCCTCCGGCTACTACGATGTCATTCATGCCTAACATAATGCTTTGAGCAGCAAACATAACGGATTTCATTCCTGATGAGCATACCTTATTCACTGTAGTACAAGGAACGTTCACTCCCAATCCCGCCTTAATGGCTGCTTGTCGGGCAGGTGCTTGTCCGAGGTTAGCTGAACAAACATTTCCCATGAATACCTCATCTACATGTGATGGGTTCACTCCTGCTTTTTCCAAGCCTCCCTTTATAGCAAAACTCCCTAGTTCGGTTGCATCGAAACCGGATAATATGCCTCCGAAGCTACCAAGAGGAGTCCGTACTGCTGAAACGATATATACTTTCTTCATTATGATATTGAATTAAATTTTATAATGGATTGTAATTTGAGTGCAAAAATAATAAAATTGCTAGGATTTTGGTATTTGGTTTGGAAATGCTCTTTTTCTAAATTTCCGTATTCCACAATTCGTAGGCACAAGCGGTCAAAAATATTGCATTGGCAAAATTGAATCCTGCTACCATGAGTACATTCCCGATAATAGGCAATGTAAAATAAATGCCTAGTACTAATAAATAAACGAATGCCGGATTAAACCAAATAATCCATTTTGGGAGTCTGGTCTTTTTCTTTAGAATGGAATAAATTAAATAGATGGTAAATAAAACAAAAAAGAAAGCCATGATAACCGAGAGTGGCTCGAATAAATTCCGAACGGATTCTAGGATAATTGTGCCGTTCGGCGCCTCCCTTAAAATCGCTCCCACGAATGCTAGTGTTCCATGATAAACTACTCCGGAAAACATAATGAATGTAATCGCTGCAAAAAATAAAAGCGGTTTATTTTTACCTGAAATGGAAAAGGTCTGACTAACAACCCAAAAACCTAATAATTCAATGGGTATAAATAATATGCCTAAATAATGCCCCCACATTAATCTTTCTTTCGGAATGTCCAAAAGGAATTCGTAATCTCCTACATGGTAATTTCCTTTAGGAGAATACAATAATAAATAATCTGCTACGCAACCAATGAAACAGGCTAGAATTGAAATGAGGAGTAAGGCTCTCTTATTTTTATTAGACATTGATTTTAATTTGGCAGTCAAATTTTATTTCAAACCTGAAATAAATGTTTCTAAATCCCCAATATTGGAAAATACTTTACCATTGATAATAAAAACGGGCATTTGAACCTGAGCACCTATGTTTCCAGTTTTATTTAATTCTCCCCACATCATTGCTTCATTTTCCGGACTAAGGGTTATGCTTTTTTCTTTGAAAGGAATGCCTGATTTTTCTAATTCTTTCAGAGCAAGAATACATCGTCCACAACCGTACAGAGTATATATAACTATACTTTCTTTTTTCCCTGTGGATACCAATTGTGTCCCGGAACT
>JAHDHJ010000117.1 GCA_020631375.1 Saprospiraceae bacterium
GCAGGTATGAAATCCCCTGCTTGTTCATAAGTATATATAAAAGTATGTTCTGAAACATTTGTTGCGCTTGAATCAATGCTACCATCCCCATAATCCATAATATGCAATGCCGGAGCCACAGATGATGTTGCAAATGTTACTGTCAGCGGCACACAACCAAAATTCGGCTCAAAATCAAATGAACCGATTGGTCCTCTCAGGTCTATATATTCTTCAAAAACAATAGTATCCATACATCCTGACGGGCTGGTAGAAATCAAACTAACATCAAAAAGACCGGCACCGGTATAAACATGAATAACCGTATCTGCATTAAGAACTCCCGATCCATCCCCAAAATCCCAAAAATAGCCTCCTGGTACAGAATTTTGGGAAAGTGGCGTAAATTCAACTACCAAGGGCGGACAAAATCCAAAAGTGGTATCTGCAACAAAATTTGCAACAGGATTAATTACTTGGATATATTGAGGAAGGCAGAGGGTACTATCACAACCCGTCTCATCGGTTACAGTAAGACAAACATCATAAAATCCTTCATTCTCATATGAATGACTTGGATTTACAGCTGTAGATGTATTTCCATCTCCAAATTCCCAAAAATAAGTCAAAACCTCTCCTGTTACTGCATTGCTAAAACCAGTACTTGTATTATTAAAAGTAACTAGCTGCTCTGTACAAAGAATCGTATCGCTAGTAAATGAAGGATAAACGTCTTTTACTATTATTAGATGGGATCTTACATTTTTGCATCCCAATTCATCTGTCACTAACTCCCTTACATTAAATGTATCTGCATGTGTAAATGTATAAGAGGGCGTAGTCGTTCCTAAGTCCTGATAGCCATTTCCATCATCAAAATTCCATTCCCACATAACATTATTTGAAAAAAGGTTTGTAGAAATATCCGTAAATGATATTTGGGAGGGTACACATACAATTGTATCAGAATGTGTAAAATCTGCATCTACTCTATTCGATATTATAGTATTTGGAAAAAGCATCGTGTCTTGGCAACCAAATGTATCCGAAACAATTAATTGTAAATCATCTACATATGAACCGGCAGTATATGTAATTGTAGGATTGGAAGAATTCGGGTTTTCTATAGTTCCGTTTACAGATGTCCATTCCCAGAAAACATTGGAAAAAGAAGTATCCACTAAATTTATTGTAAATGGCGTACAACCTATGGTATCCAATAAAATGAAATCAGCAATTGGGTCTGAAACATGGATAACCATTACAGCTTCATCCTTACATCCAGTTTCAAAATTATATACAATTTGCTCCACTACATAGGTACCGGTATCCGGAAAAATAAAAACAGGGTCGGGAAATGAAGTTGTATCAGTCGTAACTCCCAAAACACCAAAATCATAAAAAACAGAATCAGCTCCCAAGGATGTATCCGTAAAATAATGGACATAAGGATTCTCACAACTAAAAGAATCCCTAAACGTTGCTCTAGGTGGTATCAAATATACATAGTCCGGCTTGCAAAGTTGGCTGGGACAACTATTTTGAAAAACAGTAAGGCAAACTTCAAAAAATCCTGTATCTACATACTCATGCGATGGATTCTGGTCTGTAGAAATTGACCCTGGATCTTCTCCGAATTGCCAGAACCATTCATCTACAAACGGAGAAGACAAATCTGTAAAAACTATCGCTGTATCAATACAGGTAATTAGTGGCTCGGCTATAAAATCAACGTCCTGTGGTATTCCTGTTTCTATATAATTAAAGAAAGTATCCGTTGCCACACAACCAAAGTCATTCGTCACTTGCAGGACAATATGGTAACTTCCCGTATCTGTTGCTGTTACGGTAGGAGATTCTACATTAAATGGGCTTCCTGTTATACTTGGAATCGTGGTCCACAACCAATCATTTATCGGAGCTACAGAAGTTGATTCTTCTACTAAGGTCACAGTAAGGGGTGCACAACCCTCTACAGAGTTGTTCAATAAATCCACTTCAATTTCTTGGATAATAATGGTATCTATGAAAGTAACAGGACAATCTTCATTTACAGTAACAGTCAATGTTACTTCATGTACCCCAAATTCATTAAAATCAAAACTCGGGTTTGGTATATCTGATGATCCTAATGTCCCAAATTGCCAATCATATTCTGTAACATTAGCTGAAACCGTTGAGGTGAAATTCACTGTATGTGGTATTTCACAACCTAGGGGATTGTCATTGGTAAATGAAACAGTAGAAGCTGTTTCAACAGTTACACATAAAGGATCGGTATAAGAACCTATACACGTTCCATTATCAGAATCCAAAGTAATAAAGTAACAACCTGGAGTATTATAGGTATAGGTAGGGTTTTGTTCTGTTGAAGTACCTGTGCCATCCCCAAAATCCCAATTCCAAGCTAGAGGTGAGCCATCTGACATATCAGTTAATACCAATGGTTCTCCTAAACAAACGGAATAACTGCTTGGACTAAAATTCACAGCGCTACCTATATTTATATAATCATCTAATATTAAGGTATCCGTGCAACCTGTTGAATTATTTTCTGCAATGATCGTCACATCAAAATTGCCTTGTGCGTCCCATGTAAGGGGTGGAGGGTTTACTCCTATAAATGATGGATTCTCTGCTCCTTCAAATAACCAAGTAAATGTTATATCATTCGTAACAGGGCTATTGTTACTAAAATCAACTTGTAAAGGTGGCGTACAATTGAATGTCTGATCTGCCACTACATCTATTACCGGAATTTCATTTATCACTATAGTTTTCACAATACTTACTGCTGGGCAATCATTATCATCTAATACTGTTAAGGAGGCATTATAACTGCCCGGATTTTCATAAGTGACACAAAAAGATTCAGTAGTACAATCCGAAAGGAAAGGGACACTAGCTCCTGGCAAATCCCAAAGGCATTGTACGAGGTTTCCAGATTCCAATGTTGTAATATTTTGAAAGCAAACTTCTAAGGGGGCGCAACCAGTTGTAGGAGTATGGGTGAAATCCGGAACTGGCAAAGGAAATATTGTAATGTAATCAATCTTACATTCTTGATCACTTTCTCCAGTATCATTGTTTGTCACAGTCAGGCAAATCGTGTATTGGCCAGGGACTGGAAAAATATTACCTGGAGAACATACCACACTAGGGTCTGGGTCAGTTGGAAAATCCCATTCATAGCTATAGTTTCCGGAGCAGTTAATCGTCGTACCTCCGTCTGAACTTAGGTTATTAAAATTAATCGTAGCAAAATCGCAACCTGTAAGGGAATTTGCACTAAAATCCGCTACTAATTGAGCTTTCACTCCTGTAGATAAAAGAAGAGTAACAAAAACTAAGATAGTATATAGATTTTTCATGTAATTATTATTATCTCTCAATTGGTTTATCGAAAAAACGCAAAGATTGCATTATTTATGTACAAAAAAGAAGCCGAAAAGCAATCTCCAGCAATTATTTTTAAGAATATCTTCAATTCTAGTATTTAGAGTAAAAAGGTAATATTAAACATTACAAAAATATGTTATTTATATCTCACATGATAGTCGATGTCACAAATGTATAGAACAACTTATAAAGTAAGTAAGTGCGTAAATTATCTAAAATATTTTTACATATATTTTATTCACACATACATATTCCCTGTCCATTATCTGCCATTATGTGATAAAAAAAGCCGACAAATAAAAAATACAGATTCGAAAACCTAAAAATATATTTAAATATGAAGAGAGAATAAGGAAAAAACCCTAGGAATTAGAACATGTATATCTCTAAAATATTGGGCTAATAATGAGCTTCTCACCGCTAAAAGTGATTTTCAAAATGTATCCTGATGGAAGTGCCTTGAAGATTAGAGCATGTTTAAATTTAACACTTTGGGCTAAAAATGCCCATTTTTCGATTATACTTCGTTTCAAAAAGTCTCATTTAGCTAAGGCTAAACTCCGATTTTTGTGCCTCGTCTAATCAAAAAAATGACTGTTTTTATCTCCAAAAGCCAATTTTAAACATGCTCTTAGTTAATTTTGACAGCAACCACTTCCGCCCTTCTTTCCTTTGATGCTTCCGGACTATAAATGGAGTTTCTTTCGTCTGTAAGCACATCGCTAATTCCTGCAGGTGCAGTAATTTCACCAATAGGCAATTCCTTTATTTTCAATTGTCCAGAAGACAGATAAGATTGGAAAATACCACTTTGATATTCATTGAAAAAATTCAATAGTGACGAGGTTCTTCTTTGTGCAAGATATTCGTTGTATTTGGTTTTAGCCCTTGGGCTGGTATATCCTTTTACTTCAACTGTTAAGTTACTACCATTGATTAATCGTTCTAAAACCATACTCGCCAACAGATTCAAATCAGAATAGCCTTTCCTTACATCATAATTAAAAAAATCTGTTAATTCGGAAAGTGCTTCTGTCTTTTCAGAAGCAGCTAGACTTTCTACGTACTTATCGTAAAAAACCAATTCTCGTTTCATATATTCATTATACGATTGGGAATATGATTTTATTGTGCGGGTTCTATTCGTTCTTTTATCGGGTTCATCATTATCAAAGTAAACCTTTACAGGTAAAATAGTTTCAAAAGTAACTACAGGAACTGGTTTTATATATGGCTTCGGTGTAGGAATTATAACTGGCTTAGGTGTTGGAATCGTGACCTCGGGTTCGGGTATTGGAACTGGCTTTGGTTTTGGAACTATGCTTGGCTCCGGTTCTACAATCGGTTCCGGAATCTCATTGACTACAAGCAATTCTTCTTCCGGGAATTTCAAATCATATAAGTCATTACAACAAGCCGGATCATCCTTTAGCATGGATTCCGATTCTGGTCGATTGGATGAAACAACGGCTTTTTCCATTTTGGAATCTTTCCAAAAATAGACATCATTATAACCGCTGTTTATGGGTTTGCCCATGTTTTCAGGTGAAGCCCAGGAGGCAGTTTCCAAATTTGAAAAAAACACGTCATAATTACCAAAGCCAATCATCCCGTTAGAGCTAAAATAGAGCTTTGGATTAAGAGCAGTATTGTCAGTACTGGGTGTAATTTCATCAAAAGGTGTATTAATACTCGATATATTTATTGGCTCATCAAAAGTGTATCCCGATCTATGTTTTGCAAACCAAATATCCATTCCTCCCTTTCCTTTTGGTCTATCAGATGCAAAAAACAAACCTTTCCATCCTTCTAAATCCGACCAAGCAGGCTGGGTGCTCGTATAGCCCTCCAGATTAATAGGCTCGGGCAATTTTTCAGCTATCCAACGTTTCCCATCATGGATAGAATAATAAATTTCACAATTCAAATCCGTAGTATTCACATAATCGCAAATTGTAAAATACATTGTTCCTTTTGCCCGATTAAAAGTGGCATTGGCAATATTCTTATTTTCCGGAAGTCCTTTGATTTTGAATGTTTTTCCCCTTTCGGTTTCTGTATTTGTAGAAAATATGACTTTGGACAATCTCCTGTCTTCCGGAATTGACTCATCCTTGTATTTCAAGGATGCAAAAACCAAAGTATCCTGAAGCCATGATCCTGCAAATTCCGAAAATTTAGTATTTATTTTTTTACTGAGGCGGCGGATTTCTATTTCTTCATTCGGATTTTGTTGGGCAGCCCATTCACAGGCATCTTTTTCCATATCCGCTTTCTCCAAATTCATTTCACTTCCTATCCCCGCCTTAAAATATGCTCCATATAATTCAGCTGCTACTTCGTAATTTCCTAATGTTTGCTTCACTTCTGCCAAATAAAAATCCAACAATGGAAACTCCCCCTCTTCAGAAAGTTTTTTTGCTTTTTCCAAATGGGTTTCGGCAATCTTAAAAGCAAAAAATTCACGGGCGGCATTGCCACATTTATAATGTAGGGAAGCATCTGTATCTTTTATCTCCAAAGCGTCCTGATAATACCGCATGGCTGCGTAATAATCATTCTCGGACATTGACTTATCAGCAGCCTTCACATATTGTCTATAGGTCTGACTATAAGAATTTACAGTCAAAACAAATAACAGTAAGCTGATGATGATTCCTTTCATTTCTAGCTCATTTAGAATATTGGGCATGCCTTGTATTCCGGCAACGGTTTCACTTTGGTTATCATATAAATCAATGCAATTTCAGCTCCGCCCCGTTTATTCGTTGCAATATCAAAATCAGAAATATTAATATCATAAGAAAAACCTGCTTTCCAACTTCCATACTCGAATTCCAACATAGGCATAACCGCATCTCCTAACCTATAATGTGCTGATAATGACAAGGCCGTTTCTTTACTTTTCTTAAAGGAAAGATGGTATCTCCATCCCAATCCAAAACCGTATTCGGAGTAAGTCGTCTGTCGATGCAGTAATCCTCTTAATAGTATATCCGATTTATTGGCTAATCGGATAGAGCCATTCAAGTAAGCGGTCAATCTGGGTGAAAGTTTGGATGATTCTCCTACTTTGAAAGCTTGTTCTGCTTGGTTCAAGTGCATGTATGCCGCTCCAATATCAAATTTCGTCCGCCTGTTTGCTTGGAAACGATAATTCAGCCCTACTCCCATATCCATATAGAAATTACCGGTATTATCGAAATTCTCTCCTGTCGAACTTTCGGGAACGAATATGTCCCCATTGAATTGACTATCGAAAGTCAGCCTATCATATTTGAATGAACGCTGTGCACCTCCCACATTGAAGCCTAAAGTAGCAAGGGATTTTTTGCCCATTTTTAATGAATATGCTACCGAAAGCATGGCGGATGTTAAGGACAACTCCGAATCTCCTGCCTGATCTCTGTTCAACATGATACCGCCGCCAAGCACTCCACTCTTACTTTCTAATATTTTCATATCAAATCCAATTCCGAATGTCCTATATTGAACCGGAACGGATTCCCACTGGGAACGGTAAATACCTGAAATTCTATAATCCGAAGACATCAATCCCGTCATGGCTGGAGACTGATAAAGTGGTGCATTATGGAATTGGGTATAATGGACATCTTGCGAGATTGCCATCGTAGCCAAAAGCATGAACAATATTGATAATATGTAAATTCTATTTTCCAAACATTGATTTTTTTATTCCATTCATTTATAGATTATCGTAGCAATGTCACATTACCTTTTTTGAAATATTCCTCTCCATTCAAACACTTGACCTCCATATAAAAGCCAAACACATCAGGTGGTAATTCTTTTCCTTTATAAGTGCCATCCCATCCGGTTTCCAAATCCCTCGTTTCAAATACTTTTTCGCCCCACCTATTATAAACTGCCAGATATACCTCATCCAAAGCATTCCCTCTTATTCGGAAAATATCATTCTTCCCATCTCCATCTGGTGTAAATGCGTTCGGTATGAAAATGTAAGGTTCTTCACAAAAGAATGATTTCAAGTAAACTGTTACTGAAGCTGTATCTTTACATCCGATTTCATCTTCTACAAAAACTGTAAATGTTGTCGTTTCAAATGGCGTAGCCAATGGATTCTGAATCATATCATCATCCAATAAATCGCCATAAGTCCATTCATAATTATAAGCATTTCCTTGGGTCGCATCCAATTGGGAACTTTCCCCGGGATAAATAGAATCCGGATCAGCCGTAGCGATAACATCAAGGTTATTTTCTACCACATCTACAGGAATCATCAAGGTATCTGTACAACCAAACTGATTTTCAACTACAAGTGTAATGACATCATCATTCTCAAGATAAAATGTCGGATTTCCCGTACCAGCTCCTGCTATAACAATATCCTCAGGAGACCAAGTATATTCCAATACATCATCAGGATTAAGGTTATTAGCTAGAATTGAAAGGCTATCGTATTGGCATATTATTGCTTCCGGGGCTGCATCTACTCCTGCAGGTCTGCTTCCTACCGTTATAGAGGAAGTCGCCGTACATCCATATTCATCTGTTGCCAAAACATAATAAGTGCTACTTGGACCCGGTATAACCGGAATCTCCGTTCCGCTACCTATAAAGTTGGTCAAATCTTCATCACTGAACCATTCCAATGTCTGTCCCGTATTACTCATTGCTGAAATATCCAAGCTAGGATCACATACTATTTCATCATTACTCGCCTCTACCTCAACAGCCAAAGGCACAAATGCAAATACGGTATCTACTGTTTCACATAATGTAACGGGGTTCACCACTGTAACATAATACGTTTCCGAAGCGGAAATATTAATCATCGGATTTGCCGTATTCGGATCGTCCATGCCAGTAGTCGGAGACCAAGTGTAAGTATAATTCGGATTAGCATTCGGATTTAATTCCGATTCAATATTATTACAAGCAGATATGGTGTCATTAGGATTTATCGGCAATGGATTCACAAGTACGATTACACTATCCTTTTGAATACAATTCGTAGCAACATCCAAAATATCCACATAGTATGTCGTTGTTATTTCCGGAGTCGCTACAGGGTTCGGGATATTCGGATTATCCAATGTCAATGGTGGAGTCCATTCGTATTCGAAATTAAAATTCGCAAACTGATTCAAACCTACTGATTCTCCCTCACAAATTTCAGAAGATGGAATAAGGACTTCATCAATAAGCGGAACAACCCGCACACTATCCAGATGATTGCATCCCGAAATCTCATCTGTCACCGTAACATAATAAGTAATTTCATTCTCAGGATGAGCCAGTGGACTTCCTGTATTCGGATTAATGATATTGATATTCGGAGACCAATTATAAAAAAGACCAGGTTCATTCCCATTGTGTAAAAATATAGTATCTCCTACACAAATAGGGAGATTATCCGCAATATTTACGATGACTTCCTGTACTTGTACTTCTATACTATCAAAATGAATGCAGCCTTGATTGTCTTCTACGGTAAGATAGTAAGTAGTCGTTTCAAGTGGTGTAGCTGTTGGGCTAGGTAAATTTATATTATTCAAGGTATTACCCGGCGACCATGTATATGAATATGACTGATCTGTCCCTGGATTCAAAATAGCAGAATTCCCATTACAAATCCTAGCAGAATCCTGTAGTCCCAAGTTCAGCACATCTATGGAAATCTGTGCAGTATGACTTACTTCACAACCATTGGCGGCAGTCACTGTAAGCATGGCAGCATAAGTCCCCGGTTCGGTCACATACCATACGGGATCTTGTACATTCGAAGTGTCTCCATTACTAAATTCCCAATGCCATTCCTCCAATGCACTAATAGTGTCATAAGTCAAATCGTCAAATGATACTTGGGCAGGAAAGACACAACCGTCTATGATACTCAAATCAAAATCCACAAAAAGGGATGGTTTCTGAACAGAAACATAACTATATGAGGTATCCGCACAAGCTTCATTCGGTCCGGCAATCAGCATTATTTCGTATAAACCCGTATCCGGATAAACATAAGAGGGATTATCTAATGTAGAAATATCAGAAGTCGTACTGGGATCGCCAAAATCCCAGAAAAAATCAACTGCATCTTCGCTTTGGTTATCAAAATCTACCGAAAAGCCATCACAATCCACTTCGGGTGCAAAAAAGGAAGATATGGCTTCGCCACAAACCCCTACATTATATTGGAAATCCCTTCTTGTCATAGAAATCAATTCTCCATTCCGATATTCTTCTACACAAATTCCTACCACGAATTGATTGACTTGGTCTTCTACGATGATGACCGGTGTTCCTGTAAGCAAACCCGTTTCGGAATCTATGGTAAGCGGATCCATACCTCCTAACATATTGTTCAATCCAAAAGGAGGAATCCAAACCACATCGTCAAATGGCGGATTAAAGGGTGGACAAGGTCTAGGGCCACAAGGTTGTTGTGGGTCAGAACAAGGTGGAATAAAATTACTATTAGGAATACAGGAAAATTCACCCCCATGAAATGGGGTACACATTTTATAAACAAGGGAATCCCCATCGGGGTCAAGTGCGGAATGGTCGAAGACTATGGGTACATCCGCGCAGATATATGTGGGTGGCCATTCTTTGAAAACGGCATTGGAATTACATTCCAATAATGCTTTTTCTGTGATGTAAATGCTATAGGTAGCACCTGTACTGTCTGGCGCCACAATATTCAAAATCGTATGGTTTCTACAACATCTTTGATACACTATGTTATACCCTCCGGAACGGAACGGTAATGCTATCGTATCAACATAGGTCGTGACGTGTACACAAACTTCCGGAGGAATAACAAGGCAGGAATCAAACAGCGTGGGATCCAGAGTGTCATCCATGATGAAATCTATATTCACTACACCTAGTTCTGCCATTTCAGTTAAAAGTTCATCTTCGGAGTCAAATATACCGACATGGGCAGGATCATCAAATGGAGGAACACCATTTTCACAATCCCGGAAAACGGTGAGTGAAATCTCATATTGATCATTCCCAAGACATCTATAATTCATTTCCCCACCTACGATATGGGTTGCATTCAATGATGGCAAACCAAAGACTGCCATTCCAAGGAATAGGACAATTGAATAAGCTCGGATTTTTAATGAAAATCTCTCAGGTATCATACAGTTATGTGGCTTTCTCAATTCCAATGTAAGCATTATGTTAAGAAAACCCTAAACATTAGGACATCTAATTCCATTTTCACTTAAATTAATAACAAAACCTAGAGTATTTCCCTTAGTTTTTTGCCTTTCGTTTTTTAATGTTAATTTTGTATTCCTAATTAATTTATTAATACGAAGCTAATTTATGTCTAATAGAATTGTTACACTGGATGAGTTCATCATCAAAAGACAAAATGATTTCACATACGCTACCGGTGAATTGACCGGACTATTGCGTGATATTGGTGTGGCTGCCAAAATTGTAAATCGGGAAGTCAATCGAGCCGGTCTAATCAATATCATAGGAGTACATGGTGCTGAAAATTCATCAGGTGAGACTGTTCAGAAATTGGACATGTATGCGAATGATAAATTAATCGAATGCTTGAGTAATAGCGGTGAATGCTGTGGAATCGCTTCGGAAGAAAATGAGGATTTTGTAAATATCCCATCCGTAGAATCTAAAAGTGCAAAATATGTCGTCTTGTTCGATCCATTGGATGGTTCTTCCAATATTGATGTAAATGTATCCGTAGGTACGATTTTTAGCATCTATAGGAGAGTAAGCCCAGAGGGTGGTCCTTGTACCGCTGAGGATTTTTTACAAAAAGGAGTAAAACAAGTTGCTGCTGGTTATGTAATTTATGGTACTTCCACCATTTTGGTTTATACTACTGGCAACGGTGTGAATGGTTTTACATTGGATCCGAGTATCGGAGAATTCTGCCTTTCTCATAGAAATATACAAATCCCCGAATCAAGCCAATACTACTCCTTGAACCAAGGATATTATAGCAAATTCGATTTGGAAATGCGTAGGTATGTGGACAATTGCAGCGATGAAAATTTACGTTTGAGATATATCGGAACGATGGTAGCGGATATCCATAGGATTTTATTCCAAGGTGGAATTTTCCTTTATCCCAGTACCCGTAAATACCCCGATGGAAAATTGAGATTATTATATGAATGTAATCCAATGTCTTTCATCATGGAACAGGCTGGTGGAAAATCCATCACTACTAGGTTGCAAAGAATTATGGAAATCGAACCAACGGAATTGCACCAACGTGCTTCCATCGTTATTGGTTCGCCTAAAATGGTGGATGAAATGAAAGCATTCGTTCAGCGGTATAGTGCTAATCCGGTGGTTTCTTAGTCTCTTTTTCATAATCTGTTTAAGGATAAAATTAAAAAACTCTTGAAGCTTTGCTTCAAGAGTTTTTTAATTCCAATCCATTTACAAATCTAATTATCCCTAGTATTCATCTAAGAAGATTGTTTTGATTAAATGATTTTTGTATTTTTAGAGAGCAAACAAAGCTGATCCAAAACAAAAGTAATGGCAGATAAAAATCAGACACCCAAACATTTCACGGAAATGCTAAGAGAGGGGGAAAAAATCATTCATTCCCATTCTCCCGAAAAAAAATCGAATGCTTTAAATTTAGGGATTCTTATATTTTTTATTCTTTCCATAATCATATGTGCTATTTTTATAAGTGGCATTGCAGCTACTGTTATTAGTTCTGTTTTTTTCTTTTGGATTTTCATCAATATTATTGCGGCAAGTAATAGAGCAAAAGATTATGCCATCACTACAGACAGGATTCTCATTGGTGATAATCCTGCAGTATTACAAGTTATTCCTTTTAATAAGATATATGACTTGCATGTAGAAAGTGGATTCATTTCCTTTATCAATAATTTCCCTTTCAATACAACGCCAAACGGAATAGGACAATATCCGAAAATACAAACGCATATCAGTCCATATACCATAAAAAAAGATATCCTTGAACATTGGTCTAAAAAATCAGCTTATCAAACTATTAATAATCGTTTTGAAAAACTAGCTAACAAATATGGATTGGACTTCCATCCTTTTCATTACAAAAACAATAAGGGTATAAAAATGACCGGAAAAATAAATCAGCAGTCATTTAGTTTTCACTTTCAAATATTAAATTCATTCAAAGAATTAGAAATAACAACTACTTGCATTAATGAAGAAAATAATTTTCTTTTTATTCGCCCTGAAGGCTTCGGGGACGGTATGGCAAAGAAAGTCGGAATGCAGGATGAGGAAATCGGAGATAGACTTTTCGATTCTAAATTTATTTTGCAAAGTGACAACTCCAAGTTTTTAAATGCGATTCTGGATAAAGAAACCAAACCCTTAATAAGAGCCGGAATGAAATATATTAATGGAAGGATTTCATTCGGTGAATCACTGTCCAAAAATAAAAAGAAAATAACAACAGACATTTATGAACATGATATTTTGGACGCTCATTTATTAGGAGAAGAAAAAGAAAAAAGAGACAGAACGCCTGGTCTTACTTCCCTTCTTGTTTATAAAAGTAAAAATATGGAACACCTTCAGAATCCCAATATGGTACTCAATCATGTAGAAATGATTTTAGAAATGATGGTTAATTTATCGACTAAATTAAAAGAATATAACAACAAATAACAAGCAAATGTACTCTACACGATGGTTTTT
>JAHDHJ010000118.1:0-10024 GCA_020631375.1 Saprospiraceae bacterium
CTTTGGCTGAGACAATAGTTCCGGTTGAAATCTGTGATGGGGAATCCTATTTTGCAGAGGGGATGGAACAGACGGTTACAGGCACTTATATTGATGTTTTACAGACAGTCAATGATTGTGATTCGATAATAATAACGGAACTGGTTGTTAATCCTGTTTATACTATAAGCGATACCATTGAAATCTGTGATGGAGAATCCTATTTCATAGGAGGGGTAAATCAAACAACCTCCGGCACTTATACTGATGTTTTGCAGACAGTCAATAATTGTGATTCGATTATCATTACAGAATTAATAGTACGTCCTGTATTTACCATTAATGAGAGTGCTTTGATTTGTCCGGGCGATTCAATATTATTAGGCGGTCAAATACAAACGGTACCCGGAATCTATAATGATACATTGAATACTGTTTCGGGTTGTGATTCCATTATTGCGACAACACTTGATTATTATCCGATTTATACCATTCCCCAAGACGCGGCAATTTGTGGCAATGATTCGATTTTTCTAGGAGGCGAATGGCAGAATACGACGGGCATTTATTTGGATACTTTACAGTCAATGAATGGTTGTGATTCCATAATAGAAACGAATCTACAAGTCACTGATGTATTATATACCGATTTGACAATAGTGTCTTGTGAGGATGACAGTATTTTCCTCCAAGGGGAATGGCAGTTTGAGAATGGCATTTATTATGATACGATAGTTACATCTAGCGGCTGTGATAGTATTTTGATACAGGAAGCCATTTTCCATCCTTTGGCTGAGACAATAGTTCCGGTTGAAATCTGTGATGGGGAATCCTATTTTGCGGAGGGTGCGGAACAAACAGTTGCAGGTACATATACTGATATTTTACAGACAGTCAATAATTGCGATTCGGTAATCATTACGGAATTAACAATAATTCCTTTCTATGAAATAAACGATACCATAGAAATTTGTGATGGTGAAAGTTATTTCATCGGAGGTAATAATCAAACCACATCCGGAACATACACTGATAATTATTTATCAACGGGAGGTTGTGATTCGATTATCATTACGGAATTAATAGTACGTCCTGTATTTACTATAAATGAGAGTGCCTTGATTTGTCTGGGCGATTCAATATTATTAGGCGGTCAAATACAAACGGTACCCGGAATCTATAATGACACCTTAAATACTATTTATGGTTGTGATTCCATTATTGCTACGCAATTAGAATTTTATCAAATTGTTACAACTCCAATAATACATGAAATTTGTGCAAGTGACTCCGTATTCCTAGCAGGAGAATGGCAAAATACAGAGGGCATTTATTTAGATACTTTAGTATCAATTTCAGGTTGTGACTCGATAATAGAAACAACATTGGAAATTAAGAATTCTCTTTATACTGATTTGGTAATCGAATCCTGTGCAGATGACAGTATTTTCTTACAAGGAGAATGGCAATTTGAGAATGGCATTTATTATGACACCTTAATTTCAATTGGAGGTTGCGATAGCATATTGGTTCAGGAAGTTATTTTCTATCCTTTAGGAGAAACAATCGTTCCTGTGGTATTATGTGAGGGAGAGTCTTATTTTGCCCAAGGGGCAGAACAAACGGAAACGGGAATTTATACAGATACTTTACAGTCAATACATAGTTGTGACTCTGTAATCATTACAGAATTGATTGTGAATCCTATTTATGTATTCAATGATACCATAGAAATTTGTGAGGGTGAATCCCACTTTATTGGTGGAGCGAATCAGACAGAACCCGGAATCTATACTGATATTTATCAAACAGTAGAAAATTGTGATTCTACTATAATTACTGAGTTAATAGTTCATCCTAATTATTCAATATACGAGTCTATAGAGATTTGTATAGGCGAATCATATTTTGCAGGAGGGAATAATCAGAACCAATCCGGAGTTTACGAAGATAATTACTTATCAGTTAATGGTTGTGATTCTACCATAATTACTGAGTTAACAGTATTGCCTCAACCGACGTCTAATCAGGATGCATTTATTTGTCAAGGAGATTCCATTCTTATCGGAAATGAATATTATAATATTCCAGGAATATACAGTGATACGATACAAGCTCAAAATTCTTGTGATTCTATTATATATGTAAGTTTGAATTGGACAGCACCTGTATATGAAAATGTGGAAAGATATATTTGTGTTGGAGATAGTATCCTTCTAGGTGGAGTGTATGTAACTGAAGCAGGGTATTATAATGATACTATATCGGTTCCAGGAGAGGCTTGTGATATTATTCAGGTAGTACATTTACTTGTGTATCCTGACTTCCTAGAGGAATTAGAATTCCAGCTTTGTGATGGGGATACATTGTTCTTTGGGGATAAGTATTATGTAACGGGTGGCGATTTCACATATACATATCAAGGAAACTTTGGTTGTGACAGCGTTGTTAATCTGAAGATAGACCTATTGCCTTTACACGAACAGTACGATACTTTGCTTATCTGTGAAGGAGAATCCGTTATGATAGGTGGTTCTTTACAAACCCAAGAAGGCTTATATACGGAAGAATTCTCATCATTTACAGGATGTGATAGTACTGTATATACTTATTTAGAAGTCATACCCGAGGTAAATCTTACTGCTTTGGGAGGAGAAATGTGCCCGGGAGACTCGGTTCAATTATCCATGGATGGACTAATAGATATTGTATGGACACCATCAGATGGATTAAGCTGTACGGATTGTCCTTTCCCGATGGCAGCACCCGATGTAAGTACAATTTATACAGTTAGCGGCTTGAATTGTAAAGGGAATACCATTACCGCAACAGCATTTGTTGAGATTCGGGAAGGGCCGGATTTAACAGCTGGAGTGGACGTAAGTATCACATTAGGTGATTCGATAGTACTTTCAGCAGAAGGATTCCCTTATGTAGAATTCTTTGATTGGTTTGATGATGCAGATACGATTATTTGTGCGGATTGTACTACAGTAGAAGTGAAGCCTATCCGAACCACGACCTACACTGTAGAGGCAATAGATCTTTGGGGTTGTAGATCCCAAGATGAAGTTATTGTTTTTGTAAATGATGATTGCTCATTGGCCCACTTGGATATTCCTAATATGTTATCACCAAACGGAGATGGATATAATGATGAATTCTATATAAAAGCTGAGGATATAAAGGCATTGGAAATATTGAGAATTTATAATCGTTGGGGAGAAATGGTATTCGAGGGGCATTCAATAAGTGACAGATGGGATGGTACATTCAGGGGGAAAGCCCTTAATCCTGGAGTTTATACCTATTATCTAAAAGGAATTTGTTTGGATGGTGAGGAATTCCTTAGAGTTGGGAACGTAACAATTTTAAAATAAATGACTATGAAAAAATTGTACATAATAATTTTATCCTCCCTCTTTTTATCATTAGGATTAAAAGGGCAGGATATACATTTTTCCCATATACATTCCACTCCATTGGTACTGAATCCGGGAATGGCAGGTATGTTCGAAGGGGATTTGAGATTAATGGCAGATTTTAGAAGCCAATGGAAGAGTGTAACAACGGATTACCAGACGATGTATGGTGCAGTAGATATGAAAACCCGCACTTTCCATGGAAGAAATTCTGCCATAGCATTCGGTTTGGAAGTCTTTTCTGATAAGGCGGGGGATCTAGACTTTAGAACTTATGGTTCGCACTTTACCTTATCGGGCTTGAAAACATTAGATGGAAGAAATGGGAAAAAATTAATTACCGCAGCTGCAAAAATCGGGGTAATAGGCAATTCTGTAGATTTTTCTAAAATATATGCCTTTGATGAAGAACCCGAAATTAACAATGGGATTGAAAACAGTTTGGTTCATTTGGACATGGCTATTGGATTAGGATGGTTCCATGAAATGAAGAAGAAAAAGCACATGTATTATCTTGGATTTTCACTTGCACATATTACAAGACCTAGTGTGGATTTTGGTCTATATACAGAAGACCAACCTGCTGAAATATTGTACAGGAGATACGTTTTTCATGGCGGTGGAGATATTTTTATGAGTAAATCCATGAACCTGATGCCAAGCTTTATTTTCATGGATCAAGGTCCCCATAAGGAAATAACAATGGGTACTTTCTGGAAATATAGGTCAGGTAAAACCCGAATCCAGAAAAAGAAGAATCTTGCAATTTACTTAGGACTTTGGGGAAGATGGTATTTTGAATTTGATGGTATTGCCGGTTTTGATGCTATCATCGCATCACTCAGGTTGAACATGAAAAAAACATCACTTACATTTTCCTATGACATCAATACTTCTTCTCTTTCTGCTGCGAGTTACGGTAGGGGAGGTCCGGAAATTTCGATTATTCATATAGCGGATTGGAGGCGTGCAAGCCAGAAAGTGCATTGCCCCGTTATGAATTAAATAGATTGCTAGATATTTAGATATAGAGATTTTAGACAATTGTTCAATAAATAAAAAGGATAGTTCATTTAAAAACGAACTATCCTTTTTCAATTCAAGTTGAGAATAATCCAAGAAAAAAGGAGAGCAATACGAAGAATCGTAGCTTTTGCAGCGAATAAAGACGCTTTTTCTTTGTTTAAAAATTATGCGAAACTTGAATATTTTAATATACCTTTACAACAAAAAAGCCAATTGCATAAATCAGGATTCGTCAATATCATAGGAAGACCCAATGTAGGGAAATCTACGCTCATGAATACTTTGGTGGGTGAGCATATGTCCATCATTACGAATAAGCCCCAAACGACCAGGCATCGAATCATGGGTATCGTGAATGGAGAAGATCATCAGGTCGTTTTTTCAGATACGCCGGGCATCGTCCGTGATCCCATTTATAAAATGCACGAAAGCATGAACAAATTCGTTTGGTCCACTTTCGAGGATGCGGATGTAATGATATTCATGACGGAACCGGGAGAAAAATATGAGGATGATGATCCGATAATAGGAAGATTGAATAGGGTAGAAGTACCATTGTTTTTAGTTGTCAACAAAACTGATTCGATGGAACAAATAGAAGTGATGCGTTGGATACAATGGTGGAATGACAAAGTGAAATTTACAGAAACCATTCCTATTTCCGCCTTGAAAAAAGATAATACCGAAAAACTTTTCCAACTTATTCTGGATAACTTGGATGAGGGACCGGCTTATTATCCCAAAGATCAATTAACGGATCGTTCCGAACGTTTTTTCGTAAGCGAAATCATTAGGGAAAAAATACTCATTCATTATAGGGAAGAAATTCCCTATTCATGCGAAGTCGCCATTGAATTTTATCAAGAAGATAAGGATATTACCCGTATCTCCGCATCTATTTTTGTCATGCGTAAGACGCAAAAATATATTGTTATCGGGAAAGGTGGTTCAGCAATAAAAAGGCTTGGTACAGAAGCTAGAAAAGACATTGAGAAATTCTTAGGCAGAAAGGTTTTCTTGGAATTGTTAGTGAAAATCAAGGATAATTGGAGGGATGATGATAATATGTTGAAGAAATTCGGTTATTCCGAATAACAAGTTTTTACTCAATTTTCCCAATGAAAAAGCCGTCCTTGAAAATTCAAGGACGGCTTTTTTATTTCTCGGATTCTATTTATTTCACTTTTAAAATAGTCTTTTTGTAACTACGGTTTTCTGTTTTCAGCACAATAAAATAAGTACCCGCAGCTAGAGTAGAAACGTTAATGGTTTTATTTTGTAAACCGGCTGTCCTGAAACCTAAGTCCTCATTTATCAATTCTTTTCCTAATGCATCAAATATGCTGAGGCTCATGTTATGACTATCATAATTGAAGAATTGTAAATAAATATTCTCGACTACCGGATTCGGATGTACCCCTATGAACGCCAACTCATTTAAATTCTCAATAGAAACCGGATCTGAATAATTCCTTGGATCTTCCGGCGCATAATCAGTTTCATTATTTGGGTCTCCCGTAGTGGCTTGGGAAGCTTCACCCAGATGCCTTGTTCCATCATCCGTGTACCAAGAACTTCCATATGTTTCATTAGCATTTTGGTCTAATACGTTATCAATGAAATACCAATCTGCTTGGCACCTAGTTTCAGTTAGGTTCAAAATATAATAACCTCTTTTGGAAAGATTAGCCCATTTGATATGGTCGTTTGCAAGAAAAATCAGATTTTCCAATCCATCGAAATTGATAAAGGAGGTGGATGTAACACTGGTTACCACGAATTCCACTCCGGCAGAATTGGCACCCGTATTACCATCGTAGCCATCCATAGGTATGTCCATAGCCCATGAAGTATGGATGTCACCGGTAAGGACAACCATGTTGGGAACATTATTGTCAATAACGAATTGTTGTAATTTATCTCTTTCAGCAGGATAGCCATCCCATTGGTCATCGTTCACGGGATTCCCAAAAAGTCCCAAAGGACCCATCATGACCTGTTGACCCAAAACTTGCCATTTTGCAGTAGAATTGCCCAATCCATTTTCCAACCAATTATACTGGTTTGTTCCAAGAAGCGTTCTGTTGGGATCATTTTGATTCTGACCTTGTTCTTCCCTTCCATAAAGACGGGTATCTAACATGAATAGATCCATCATGTTGCCATAGGATAATTTTCTATATATTCTTTCTTCGTCTGTTGCATCTGGTTTACGGAAAGGCATCCACTCATTATATGCTTGTATGGAAGCTGATTTCCGAGTAGCCCAATCCCCCTCTCCGGCATTATGGTTTTCGGCACCATCTTCCCAAGAATTATTGGCAGATTCATGATCGTCCCAAGTTGCTATGATTGGGTATTGTTGGTGTAATCTCCTCAATTGGGGATCCAACTTATAATAACTATGCCTCATTCTGTAATCAGAAATATTGAGAATTTCAGTACTTGGTTCATAATCCCTTACATCTCCGAATTCTCCATCGGCATATTCGTAGATATAATCTCCAAGGTGTATGATCGCATCTATATCATTTCGATCTACGAGTTTTTCATATACATTAAAAAATCCATGGGCAAAATTAGAACAGGAAACAATCCCAAAACGTAATGCATCGACATCTCCGGTAGGCGCTGTTTTGGTTCGCCCTCTCAATGAATATTGATCCTGGCTGTAAAAGTCGTAATAATACGTAGTATAAGGATTCAATCCGGAAACATCTACCTTGACGGTGAAATCCATTTCACCATCTGTTACAACCCATCCTTCTGCTACGATATCAGTCATTCCGGTATCTCTTGCAATATGCCATTTTACATGGGCTTGCATGGAGTCTGTCGTGACCCTTGTCCAAAGTATTACAGAGTTGGAAGTAGGGTCTCCGGAAGCCACTCCATGAAAAAAGGGTTCTAGCCCTGCTATGTCACCATATCTATCAACATCATAGAAGTCTATTTGGGCAAACGAAATATTTGCAATAAAAATGACGGATAAAAGAGTAATGAGATTTTTCATCTTTAATATTGTGAGTTTGAAAAAGAGTTTTCAGAAGCTTAGTGAAACGTCAAAAATAAGCTATTCCAAAATTGCGTAGGAATTTTGTGATTTGACAAGTTATAAATCGTAGGATTTGTCGGGACAAATTCAAGATTTATAGCGATGCTCAAATGGCAAAAGGTCAAGTAATTTGGATTATGTTATTTTTTATCTTTCACTTATTGTTCAGATTTTTCTGAATTGATAATCAAATTTAAGCAATCATTCAGACTATCCCGCCAATGTGGTATGTTCAAATTATAAGTTTCTTTGATTTTTGACTTGTCCATTACACTAAATGGAGGTCTTTGGGCAGGAGTTGGGTAATCTTTTGATAAAATAGGCTTGACATTGCAAGTAATCCCCTTGATTCGGAATATCTCCAAAGCAAAATCATACCAGCTACAAACACCTTCATTGCTAAAATTAAATACGCCATAATGTGCATTTCCTGCTTCGCAATGATTAATAATAATTAATATATTTTCAGCCAACATCCTTGCATAAGTTGGTGTGCCTATTTGGTCGAATACAATATTGAGGCTATCCCTTTCTGTCCCATATTTAATCATGCTTTTAACAAAATTATTTCCAAAGGATGAATAAACCCAAGAAGTACGTAGGATAATACTTTTATTATAATTCAATGCCGCAAAATCCCCTTGGAGTTTGGTACTTGCGTAAACGCCTTTGGGTTCTGTGGGGTCGGTTTCCTTTAAAGGGCGATTAACTTCGTTATGATAGACATAATCGGAAGAAATATGAATGAGTGTGGCACCAATTTTTTCGCAGGCTTCCGCCAAATTCTGGACACCTTTTGCATTTACTGCTGTCGAAATGATCTGGTTTTCTTCTGCATTATCTACAGCTGTATAGGCTACGCAATTGATACAATAATCAAAATCGTGTTCTTTGAAAAGATTTAGAATCCCCTCCTTGTTTGTAATGTCAAGTTCCGCTAAGTCTGTGAAAATGAATTCCGCATCAAATGATTTGGATAAACTTTTTATTTCCGAACCTACTTGCCCTTTTGCTCCCGTTACTAAGATTTTCATTTAATTTTAATTAATATATATTGAAAGGATAACCTATTGCTAGATTAAAATTAATATCCCTGAATCTAAGTTCATTTAAAGAGTGGTATTTCCAATAAGAACCTGTTTCATCTTTGTAATTATTTTTTATAGGATAGCCCAGATCAAATCTCATGATAAAATAGGAAAAGTCAAACCGGAAACCGAACCCGGTTCCAACTGCGAATTGTTTAGCAAAATTCTTGCTTATCTTTGCATTAGGTCTTGTAGTATCTTCCTTAATAAGCCAGACATTCCCAATGTCCATAAATATAGCCCCTTCCAACAGCCAGAACATATCGAAACGGTATTCCAGATTCATTTCCATTTTCAAATCTCCGGTTTGATAAAAAGGAAGCGTATTGTTGGGATCATTGGCAACTTCGTCATTAAAGCCTCCTGGACCGATTTGTCTGATGCTCCATGCACGGATACTATTGGGACCACCTACATAATATTGTTTGACATATGGAACCGTTGTTGAAAAACCATAAGGTACCCCAATACCTACATCAGCCCTAAAAGCAAATGCGGTACGAGGTGTTATTTTCTTTAAATACCGTTGCTCTACCTCAAATTTCAAATAGCTTGCATATGGCAAATCGAATAGCGTCCATTCCTTATTAGAGGAAGCTATCTTATTAATGGATAAAAGTTCCATTCCCGAAATTTCTCCGAAAAGTCGTGTAGAGTAGCTAACATTATTTTTTTTGGGTTTGCCTGTGAATGAAGCTTGGACATCCCTAAAGAACAAACCGGTAAATAAACGTTTGCCAAAACTATTTTTTAGGAAAGTATTTTGTTCCAATATGGCATCAAAGGCGGGCTCCGTTTTTGGATTGAAGTAAGTGACCCCGGTTTGATTGAATTTGATTCTCCATTGGTCATCCGGTTTAAGGTTATATCCGAAAGTAGCATCGAATGAATTGTAATTATAAAACCCTCTAAGGTTAAGATAATTATATCCGACTTTTATGCTTGTGGTGGCGGTTTCCTCCATTTTTCTCAAGCGCTTTGTTGGAAGAACCTTAATCTTATTCATTAAATGATAAATTCCAATATAATCCATGAACATGGGTATTTTCAATTCAGCGGATGCGCTTACATCTACCGAATTGAAAAGTCTGTTGGCGGGGTCATTAATGGCAAATTCGACTCCTCCTTGTAAGTCGGTAACTAGGATTTCAGCACCTTTGAAGAGGTTCTTGTTTTCATAATTCAAGCTTACGGCAGTACCTATCGACGTATTATTCAGCGTGCTGTTATTCGCAGTATTGAGCTCTATATCAGTACCCAAGACCTGTTTTTTCTTCGACGGAAGGAATATTTTAAAATCAACAATACCGGTTTCGTCTTTTCTTTTTATTGCTTTTATAGAAATGAATTTATAAATCCCCAAAGAAGCGAGCCTCCTTTTGGTCATTATTTCATTATTCAGGCTATAAGTCTGACCGGCAAGTAATTTGATGTTCCTTTGGATTACGGGATAT
>JAHDHJ010000118.1:10034-13050 GCA_020631375.1 Saprospiraceae bacterium
AACTCCTTCTATAAAAGTATCTTTTTCATATTCGTTGGCTTTTTCGGGAAAATAATTAGGATATATAAATACATCGCCAATAGTATAGATTTGGTGTTGGCTGTTATTATGAGGTGATAGAATCGAGAGAGTTGCATTCACTTTGAAATTTACAGTATCCGCATCCAGAGGTGAAATATAATTCTTACTGAATTCCAAAAAGCCTAAATTCTTCATCTGTTTGACTATCCGGTTTACTTCGGCATTATATTGGTTTTCATCAACAGGATCACCTTTCTTGATGTGGCTTTCATTTCGGGTATCATTTAAAATCCTTTGTATGTAAACTTCCTTTGACTTGAATTCTATTGAATCATAATGATACCTCGTTCTTGGGTAAATAGTAAAAGTATTGATAGCGAACTTCCCTTTCTTTTCTGTCTGGTGTTCTACCGTGGCATTGAAATAGCCCTTGTGTTGCATATAGCTTTTCATTGCATTTGCAGTACTTTCAGTAGTTTTATAGCTATGGATTACCGGAGGTTCTGCAATGACTCTTTTTACCCAATTATTCCATTTTGTAGTATCTGATGGGGATTGGTTTTTATAATAAAACCAAAGCCTAGTTCTGAAAAGACCTAGGAATTTTCCATTCGGAATTTGTTTGTGATAATCCGCCAAATCATATTTAAGACCTCTTTTGTTGTCTATTTTTTTATCAGACTTTAATATGATGGTATTTTTCTTAAGCAATTTTTCATCTCCTTGTAAATATTTGGTAGTATTACAGCCGAAGCTTATTAATAGCAGTACTATTGATAAGAAAAGGAAAAAGATATTTTTATTAAGAATCAAATATGCTGATTTAGCAATTTATAAATGTTTTCTAAAGCCAAAGTTAAATACGTCCAATCATTAGGACGGAAAAAGCATCGCCAAAGGTATGATAAATTCGTTGCAGAAGGAACGAAAATCATAGAGGAAATGCTTCTTAGCCCTAATATTGAAATAGAATTTCTAGCCGGAAGTGTTGAATGGTTGTCCAAACACCAGAAAAAACTGGGAAAAACGCCCTCTATCGAAGTTTCCCAAAGGGAGCTGGAACAATTATCACTTCTGAAAAATGCCAATGATGTACTTGTAGTTGCTTCGCAATTAAAACCCGATTTGGATAAGGAATGCATACAAAATGACTTGACGATTTATTTGGATGCCATACAAGATCCCGGAAATTTGGGAACGATCATCCGGATTGCGGATTGGTTCGGAATAAAATATGTATTGCTAGGAACGGGAACAGTAGATTTGTACAACCCCAAAGTTATCCAAGCTTCTATGGGAGCCTTTCTTAGGGTTTCTTGTTTTGAAATGCCACAAGAGGAATTGTTTGATACATTTCCGGAAGTAAGAATAATGGGAGCGGATTTGCAAGGCGAAAATGTATTCGGTTTACCCAAACAAGATAAAAAAGGCATAGTTGTTATTGGAAACGAAGGGAATGGAATATCTCCTTTTATGAGAGATAAGATAAAAAATTGGGTTTCTATTCCCTCTTATGGAGGATCGGAATCTTTGAATGCAAGTGTTGCTACGGGTATTATTTGTGCCGCACTTAGGAATTAAAATAAAAATAAGAATGTCTCCTTTTTCCAAAATCCATATTTTTGATTGGTCGATAATTGGTGGAATCCAATATATCATTTTGACGATTATTGCCATGATAATTTATCCGGGAAGCACAAGATTCAATCATGATGTAGATTATTATATCTTTTCTGAAAATTTGCTTTCTGATTTAGGTCGTATAATGACCTTTGCAGGAGCTGCGAATTATTATTCCGCAGCATTGTATATGTTCACATTATCCTTTGTCGGATTTTCCAGTATATTATTATTTGCTTTTTTTCCAAAGGTTTTGGATAGGGGAAATAAATGGACGAAATTATTTTCTAATCTAATGAGGATTTCCGGCATTATTTCCGGATTGGGATTTATGGGTATTGCATTTGCACCGAGTGATTTATTATATAAGTTCCATATGCTTTCAGTCCTTATTGCTTTCGCCGGATTATTGCATACTTTATTCTTTTTGATGCTATGCATTTACCGAACAAAACATTATCCCAATTTATATGCGAATTTATTATTGCTCACTTTTCTTTTATTGCTAGGATATATGCACTTGATAACAATGGGCCCTCATCCAAGGCATTCACATGAAGGTTTGGTCATACAAGTTTTGGGTCAGAAAGTAATTGTTTATATGCTTATAATTAGTTTGAGCCTTCAGGCATTTGGAGCTAAAAAAATTTGGTTTAAGTTGGGGCTTGAGTAAATTAGGAATATATAGTGTTCAAGAATTCATCGGGAAATAAATTAATAACTTTTTTTGTTAATAATATCAAGCGTTCCTACTAGAGTTTATACTTTAGCGGCAAATTAAATAAATACCATGGATTTCGAATATTTAAAAGTAAAATTAGACGGTGCAATCCAAATCGCATTCGAACATACTCCCAAAATTGTAATGGCAATAGTGACCTTGCTCATAGGTCTTTGGGTGATTGGCAATTTGGAGAAAATCATAGGGAAAGCTATGGAACGCTCTGGTTTGAGCAATGATATCAGGCCTTTTTTACAATCCTTGATTAGTATTGCATTGAAAGTCATGTTGATTTTTACTGTTGCAGGCATGGTAGGCATCGAAACGACTTCCTTTATAGCGGTTTTGGGTGCTTTGGCATTTGCTGTCGGAATGGCATTGCAAGGGAGTTTGGGTAATTTTGCTGCCGGGGTAATGATACTCATTTTTAAACCTTACAAAACTGATGATTGGATAGAAATAGGAGAAAACATGGGCAAGGTTTCCGAAATACAAATGTTCAATACCATTATCAAAACCTTTACGAATAAAACGATAATTATTCCCAACGGGATAGCAATCAGCGACGTTATCACCAACCTTTCCATAGATGGATATATTAGATTGGATTTGAATGTCTATATGCCTTACGAAGAAGAATTCGATAAGGTAAAG
>JAHDHJ010000119.1:0-3061 GCA_020631375.1 Saprospiraceae bacterium
TGGATATCAATGATTTCTTTTAATATCACCATTGCCCCAATTGTGTCTCCGCTATCCATAAGTGCCACGGCAGCTTCGACATCGTGGGGTGTTTTATCATTCTCAATGATTTCCTTGAGTTTTTCTATATCTTCATTACTGACAAGAGGATCGGATTCTAGTTTATCAACGGATTCCAAAGGCTGTTCTTTCTTTTCCTCCTCAATTTTTTTGTTTATGAATTCAGGTATTTTTGGTAGTCCTATCGGTTCCTCTACAATTTCTTGTTTTAAATGAAATTCCTTTTCCTGAATTAAAGGTTCTGGAGTTATAGCTTCTTCAACAGCTTCTTCTATTGTTATTTCTTCTTCTTTTTCTGCTAGCAAATCCACTTTGTTAGGGTCCGGATTATCCTCATCATCCTCAAATAGGGATACTAATAATTCGTAGGAAGATTTATCTTGATAACTCAATCCCTCTTTTTCAAATTCTATTTTTTCGATTTCTTCCGGATCATTATCAATAGTACTTTCTTCTTCGATAATTTTTTCTATGGAAGAAGTCTCGATTTTATTTTCAATAACATTTTTATCTGATTTGTATTCACTGATTTTAGAAATCAAATCAGATTCGACGTTTAGTTTCGGATTAGAAGCCTCTTCTATTATTGGAGTAGAAATAATAGTTTCTTCTTCCTTTTTTTTATTTTCCTTTGGGAATACTATTTTTTCTTCGGCTTTTTCTTTTATGCCAATAAAATTATTGCTAATAATCTCTTTTACAGATTCGATTTTACTTTCCGGAAGTTCTTCTGCTTCTTTTACTGTTTCTTTAATACTTGGCTCTAGGATATTTGTACTTTCATTAATCTCATTATTCTTGGATTCTACGATAATCTTTTCTGCTTTTTGTTCGATGACTCCGGTTACATTATTAAGAAGATTCATTCCCGGAATAGAAGCGATATTAATATCAGATTTGGAATTATTTTCCAATTCGACCATTTCATGATCCCGGAATTTGGCATATAAATTATTCCAATTCGATTTGCGGAAAAGGCTTTCGAATTTGCTCTTGTGCAAATCTACATATTGTACATAATCCGAGCTTCTTAGAATTCTGAGGAATTCGCCTATTTCGGATGAAATATTTCTGATATATTGTAATTCGGTATTGAATTGTTCATTATCTACAAAATTAGCGTCCCTTCTCTTTTTCCTCATATCCAAATACTGATCCTGCCAATAATTCATATAATGAATGACATTACTGACTCTTTCGAATTGTGTCGGATTATAAACCGGGATGCCGGTCGAGCTAATTTCCTTTCCATCTGTTACGATAGGGAAAATCCTATTCTTTAGACTAGGGTTTTGTAGGAAGTTGAGCGCTTCATACATACATGCCTTTGATTTTAGGAAATTATCGCTGATCAAAAGCATCACGGTTGCATTAGGATGGGAACTGAGGAGTTTGTATTCATCCATTCTCTTATCCAAATCCCTTGTATCCTGAATCAATTCGATTCCTACTTTGTTTAGGTTTGCCGAGATATTATCCGCTATGTTCTGATTGTCCGTGCTATAAACAACGAAAGCCTTCATCTGATGGAAATATTTAATTTGATAGGGAATGGATTAATGTTTTCATGCCCTGAGTAATATGATATTAATACAATACAGTGTATTACATTGTTTTTTTCAAGTGTAATATACTAATCCTTATCCAAATTTTGAATGAATGAATGAAATTCTTCTTTGAATTCCTTGTACTTGGAGGTTGCCGGGCCGGAAAATCCAGTGTGGATTTTCAAAACCCTATTATCCTTGTCTAGGAAAATCATTGTCGGATAAGACAAAATATGATTGAGCATGGGAAGTTTTTCTGCTGCTTCCTTTTTACTGGAAGAACCTGCCCAAAGCACTTCATATGGAACACTAAACCGTTTCTTGAATGTTTCTATTGCAGCAAATGCCTTTTTTTCTTCTTTGTGTTTCTCAAAGGCAAGTCCGATTACTTCCACATTCTCATTAGGATTTTCCTTGAAATATTCTGTAAGAAAAGCAGTTTCATCCGCACAATTGGGACACCAAGTCCCTACGATTTGTATGATTTTATATTTGCCTTTGTAAGCATCGTCATTAGCGGAAATAAACTTTCCATTGCTATTGGGAAAAGAAAAAGACACTTTCTCAAAGCCTTTTTTAAGAAAAGTAAGTTCATTCGGATCAGACAATTTAACATTCGGATTCTTAACAGCAGTCCAAGTAGAAGTATAATGTTTTCCACTTCTGAAAGAACCAATCATACTTTTGTCCTCCAATATTTTTGCTTCAAAAAGGAAAGCATGAGAGCCATCGAAACAGGAGAGGTATATTTTATTGGCTTGGATTGTCCCATCCAAAAAACGATAGTCACCCGTTTCTGTGAGGAAAGTTCCCCGGAGTTGATTTCCCTTTTGTTGGAATTCGCCAATGGCTTTTTCCGGATTCTCCGTATCCACATCGAATGTGACTTCCCACTTTCCACTAATATCCATAACGGGTTCTTTGCGTAGGGTAGAGAAGCGGTGATCCATTCCATGCTTGGCAATGAAAGGAATGTAATAATCGTCCTTGGTTTCCACGACCCATCTTCCCTCGATTACATCCTCCTCAAAAATAGCTTTGATATGGGAATCATAATGAGGAAAATCTATGACGATGGTATCATCTCCATTGACTCTGTCCCTTCCGTACGCTATGTCATGTACCTTGATGGTTTCCGTACCATTAATAATTTCCAAATGGAATTTATCCGGACTGTCATAGACCACATCGAAAATAAAAGGTAATTCACCCGAAGAGACTTCCTCGAATTTCATCATTTCGTCAGGCATGGGTTTAGCATCCGTATTCAGTGGTCTGCGGATGTCGTCAAGCCTTAGTATGGCCCGCCATTTTCCCGGAGGTATTCCTTGGTATTGTTCTGGCACTTTGATACAAGATGTAATTCCTATAATTAGGAATAAGGTTGAAAAAATTAAAAGTGGATGATATTTCATTAATGATTACTTTGAAGAATCTCCTTTGAATTGATCGTC
>JAHDHJ010000119.1:3071-13026 GCA_020631375.1 Saprospiraceae bacterium
TTGAATGTAGTCAGACTTCCATAGATTCTGGTGATGTATTGCTGAAGATTGACTTTCTCCTCATCGGATAATTTACTGGAATTGATCCGTTGCTCCATAACCCTTATCCTGTCCCTGACCATGACGATTTTATGGAAAAACTGTTCGATAGGAATTTCCTTTGCTTTCAAATCCGGGTCTTTGGGTTGTAGAGACATAGTTCCACCGACCCATTTACTACCCAAATCCACTACGTCTTCTATTCCATTATATGTTCTTAATATTTTTATCAATGCTTTTTCTGCATCACTGAAAGTTACACCTCCTTCGGGATTTACCTTTTCGATAATTTCCCATTTGTCATAGGTTTTGCCTACGTCTTTCATGCCATAAGTAAGAAAACTGACTTGGTAGGCAGCTACATTTACTTTGACGATCACCCCGTCACCAAAAGCAGGGTGTTTTACTCTGGAGCCGATTCCTAGTAATTCACTCATAATTGTGGTTTATTATAATTCTAATTTTTAAAAATATTTCAATTGCAGCCTGTGCTGCAGTCAGAATGAAAAAATCAAAACAGTATGGTTTGTTTTTTGCTTCTTTTGTTATTTCTTAATTCGTTTCACTTTTTATATTGTCATCATAGTGGTCATCCCAATTTTTTACTTTTGGGTTATCTAATTTTCCTTCAGATTTTGCAATAAGAGTGGCTACAGTTGCATCCCCTGTGACATTAATGACTGTTCTGCACATATCTAATGGTCTGTCTATTGCATAAATGAGAGCTAATCCCATAGCATATTTTTCTGGAGGAAGTCCTATAGACCCTAAAACAATTACTAACATTACCATTCCTGCTCCAGGGACTGCTGCAGAACCAATAGATGAAAGCAAAGCAGTAACAACTATTGTTAGTTGGTCAGCAAAAGTAATGTCGTGCTTCAAAACAGTACATATGAATACTGCTGCTACAGCTTGATATAAACTTGTACCATCCATATTTATGGTTGCTCCTACTGGTAAAACAAAACTAGAAACTTCTTCATTTACTCCCACATGTTCTGTTACTCTTTCCATAGTGACAGGGAGGGTAGCTGCACTAGAACTAGTGGAAAAAGCTAGAAGCTGCGCTGGGCTTATTTGTTTTAAAAATGTTAGGGGGTTTCTTTTTGCTATTAAACTAATCACAAGCATATAAACAACAATCATTAATGCTAAACCAGCTAATACAGTAAAACCGTATTGTAGTAGTGCATAAAGGACATCTGGATCATTTGTAGATACGATTACTTTAGCTAATAATGCGAATACCGCATAAGGAGAATAGAGCATTATTAAATCGACCATTTTAAGTATGACCTCATTAAAACTATCGACTAAATTATTGATGGGTTTGGCTTTTTCTGGCTCTATGAGTAAAATACCTATTGCAAAAAATATTGAGAAAAATATGACTTGAAGCATTGCTCCATTCTTTGATAATGCATCAAAAAGATTATCAGGAACTACATCGACTATTGGTTGTAAAGGTCCTTTCTTTATAGTTTCACCAGCAGTTGATAATTTCTTTTGTAGACCTGAATCATTCTCATATTTTGCAACCATATTATCTACAGTTTCTTGAGAAATGTTTTTACCAGGGTCAACAATATTTACTAGAGATAAACCAATAATAATCGCTATTAAAGTAGTAAGTATATAAACGAAAATGGTTTTACCTCCCATTCTCGAAAGTTTAGAAATATCCTTTAAATCAGCAATCCCTTTAATGAGGGAAGCAAGGATAAGAGGAATAGCTATTAATTTTAATAATTTGATAAAAATGGTACCAAATGGAGCTATCCAATCAGAAACAAAGCCTGCCCCCCATTCGAAATTGGTCATTATCAATCCAAAAAGAATACCCGAAACCATCCCGATTAGGATCTGCCAATGCAACGCTAATTTTTTCATCTTTCTTTACTTTGTTGAATATGGTCGCAATATAAAATATATACTTGACAAATATGTAGATGTTTAGATATTTAGATTTGGAGATTTTTAGATAATTGAAGTTGCGGGCTTTGTCCGCAACTTCAATTATCTAATTGTTTCAATTATCAATTAGGAAAATTTCAATTGTCAAGGAAAAGGAAAAAGGTTAAGATAGGTTTGGATCGGTTTTAAGCAAGCTTTTTTGCTCTTGTCATTTCTCTTTTTCCCGGAGGGCCTTGCAATTTTTCTACGTCGAACCCTACTGCTTTCAATGCTCTTTTGAATGAGCCTTTGGCACAATAGGTAACTAGGATCCCATCGGTTTTCAGGGCGTCATACATTTTTTTGAGGAATATTTCCTCCCAGAATTCTGCTTGGGCTGTTGGTGCGAAAGCATCAAAATAAATGACATCGTATTGGTTGGTATCAGAAATGTCTTGGAATTTCATTTGCCTTTTTTCAAAAAGGAAATTTTGGTTTAACTGATGTTTTTCATTCCAATTTAATTCATGTAAGGTGATGATTTTTTCTTCGCTTTCTAATTGGGTGTCATAATTCAATGCTGCTGCTTGTTCCAAAGAAATAGGGTAGGCCTCTGTTGTTGTAAAATCTATTTTGTAATTGTTTTTTTTAGCTTCAATCAGTGTGATATATGAATTCAGTCCGGTTCCCCAACCAATTTCTAGTATGGAAACATTTTTATTTATCTTGGTTTTGAATTCTAAACCGGCTTTTATAAAAACATGATAAGTTTCCTGTATCGCACCATGTATGGAATGATAACTCACTCCGAATTTATCTGATAAGATGGAATGGCTGCCGTCTTTGGTCATTATGATTTCATCCGGCATATTAATTTGAGAGCGTACTTTCTAGTTTAGGAATTTTATCAAGGATGAATTCACCCATTTCTTGCAGTGCTGTTTGTGATTCCGGCATAAAGAATTGTCTATTGTAGTGCCAAACATGTGGTAGTCCCTCATATTCTTTCAATGTACAATTCACCCCATATTCTTTTGCCCTAGCGGCTAGATTTCTAGAATCATCCAAAAGTACCTCAATGGATCCTACATGAATGAATAAATCTGGAAGACCACTCAAATCCGCATACAAAGGATTTACCAAGGGATGGTCTGGTGTATAAGGTTCTTTCACATAATGAGGGATGATTCCCCGTATGAATTTTGGAATGATGAATGGATCTTTATCAGCATTGAGTTCGACACTTCCGGCAGAGCAGGTGAGGTCCAAGAAAGGAGACATAAAACAACAGCACTTTGGCATTTCAATGTCCATTTCTTTTATTGCTAATAAAGCTTGCAGTATCAAACCTCCTCCCGCGGAATCTCCAACAAGAGCAATTCTTTCGGCAGGATATTCTTCCAATAATTCTGTATATATTTTAATGACATCATCCCGTCCGGCGGGAAATGGATTCTCCGGAGCCAGTCTATAATTAAAAATTACGGCCGGAACACCCGTTTCATGAACCACCCAACCCGCCAAAGGTCTGTGGGTATTTATCGTTCCCATAAAATATCCTCCACCATGTACATAAATAATGATGGCATCATCTCTATTCAGATTTTGAGGGCTGATAATTTCTGATTCTATACCGCGTAATGATAATTCATTGACTGAAACAGACCAAGGAGTAATGAAAGTTTTGGCGAAAAGATCATCCATCGTTTGTCTGATTTCTATGATGTCAAATTCCTGTTTTTCCATCGCCTTTCGGCGGTATTTCATTATGAATTTAATTATCTCGTTCTGGAGACTCATTTTTTGTATGTTTTGAAACCCATAGATTTTTTATCCTTTTTTAAGGATTTTTCCAAGTGAGCCATCCTTATGGCGGTCGAAGCTGCTTCCACTCCTTTGTTTCCGTATTTTCCTCCTGCTCTGTCTTTGGCTTGTTGTTCGTCATTAGGAGTAAGGACTCCGAAAATATGGGGTACGCCTGTCATGATGCTCATATTTACCAATCCTTGTGCGACGGATTGATTAATGTATTCATTATGTGAAGTTTCTCCTTTTATGACACAGCCGATGCAGATTACGGCATTCAGGATTTCCTTTTTTCCAAGGATTTTAGCTCCGGCAGGAAGCTCGAATGTTCCAGGAACTTGGATTGAAAAAATATCTTCTTCAGCAGCTCCATGCTTGATTAATGTATCATAGCAACCCTCGAATAATTTATGTGTTATTTCCTTATTCCATTCCGAAACAATGATTCCGAATTTCATTTTCTCTACTGATGGCATATTATCCTCATCATATTCGGAAAGATTTTTTAAAGCACTGCTCATGAATTGTATTTTAATTATTAAAATTAATAAATCTTATTTTCTAACAAATAATTTTGTACATAATCTTCGACACCTTTTTCTAGGGAATAAAAAGATTCCATTTTCGGCATTATCATTATTAATTTATCAATATCGGCTTCGGTAAAATATTGATAATTATTTCGGATGTCTTTTGGCGTGTCAATATATGAAATATCAGATTTTAAATCTAATGAATTAAAAACAGATTTCGCCAAATCCAAAAAAGTCCTTGCTTTTCCTGTCCCCAAATTATAGATTCCATTCTCAGGTTTTTCAGTTAAAAAGAAATAAAGTGTTGAAATCAAATCTTTTACATAAATGAAATCCCTACTTTGTTCTCCATCCTTGAAATCAGGATGATGAGAACGAAAAAGATTCATTTTTCCCGAGGATTGGATTTGATTAAAGGTATGGAAAATTACAGAAGCCATTCTTCCTTTGTGATATTCGTTAGGACCATAAACATTGAAGAATTTGAATCCGTACCAATGTTCCGGTTTGTCTTTTTGGTTCAATAACCAAATGTCAAAATCATTTTTGGATTTGCCATAAGGATTTAAAGGAATTAAATCAGAAACGATTTTGTGGGAATCTATGAATCCTTTTTTTCCATTTCCATATGTAGCCGCACTTGAAGCATAAATGAATGGGATGTTTTTTTTTGTGGCGTAAAGCCAAAGTTTTTTTGAATAGCCAAGATTTAAATTTTCAAAAATATCCCATTCGGTTTCACTGGTGTCAGTCCTTGCTCCAAGATGTATGATTGATTTTATTTCATTGGAATCATCCAAATAGCCGAATAATTCATTTCGATGAATCTTTCGTTTGAATTTTTTTGATTCCCAATTCCTTTTTTTTGATTCATGAGAAAAATCATCAGAAATTACAATGTTGTCAATTCCCTGCTCATTAAGAAAACCAAGCATACAACTTCCAATGAAACCTGCTGCGCCCGTAATTAATATCATGTTCAGATTTTGGCTCAAAAAATTACCGGATTTCAATAGTATTGAAATCCGGTAATAAAATTAAAAATTAATTAAATCTAATGTACTAGGGTTATATCCCCTTTGAAAATGACGACTTTGCCGCCTTCAAATTCGACTTCTGCCACATAAGCAAATACCGCAGAATTCATTTCCTTGCCCCTGAATTTACCATCCCATCCTAATTGTGGTTGGTTGGTCGGGAAGTTTTCATTCTCGTACATCAATTCACCCCATCTATCGAAGATTCTGAAACTCTTCACTTGTCTTACACTCGTTTCATTACTATAAATAGTAATGAAGTCATTGAATCCATCGCCGTTTGGCGAGAATGCATTAGGTATATATACATTATGCTCTTCATCTACCCGTATGATTATATCTTCTGTTATGACGCAATTATGTACCGTGTCAGTAACCGTTAAGGTATAAACTGTGGTTGAAGTCGGCGAAGCGATATTGATAACACAAGTATCACAACTCAATGAGTCAACCGGTGTCCAAGTAACAATAGTATTTCCTTGATTCGGATAAGCTGACAAAGTTACAGTTTCTCCCAATTGTATCAATGTATCCTGAGGGAACGCAGTGACCAATAATTCTTCCTGCTGGTCAATAAATCTTTCAAGAGAATCTATACAGCCTAAGGAATCTCGGATATAAACAGTATGATATCCACTAGCCAAACCATCAAATAATGTGTCATTGGATGAGAAATGAATTCCATTATATGAATATTCATAAGTGTTTGGATAAAATGGCGTACCTCCGGAAGAAAGCGAATCAATAACTGTTATATATCCGTCCTCAGAACCAAAGCATCCTGTATCTGTCGGATCCAATACAAAAGTCATCTGGCTAGGTTGATCGATTGTGATTGTAGCAATATCCGTACACCCGTTATTATCAGAGACTGTAACGCTATAAGTACCCGCACATAGACCAGTTGCTACTTCTGTAGTCTGGTTTCCTGTCGCGGCATCCCATTGGTATGTGTATGGAGTCTCTCCGTTTAATATTGATGTAACAGTACCTGTTCCATTGCAGCCGTTGAAACAAGTTGCGTCCTCTCCGGTTGCCTGAATTGCAAAATCATCATCTTGCCCTACAATAATTTCTAATGTTTCAGTACAATTATTGGCATCAGTTACAGTTACCGTATGTTGACCTATGCAAAGGTTAGTCGGAGCAGATGTCGTTGCATTATTAGACCAGGCATAAGTATAGGGTTCTGTTCCTCCTGTGGCAAATACTTGGACTGTTCCATCACATGCCTCACAGTTTACGTTAGTCGGTCCGGATGCGATATTTATAGATATGCCAATAGGTTCTATTATTTCAATAGGATTGATAATTGCTGAACAGCCTGAGCCATCTGTTGCCGTTACCGCATAGGTTCCCGCGGGTAATCCGGAAACAGTAGCAGTAGTATTTCCTGCTGCTGCGCCACTCCATTCGTAGGTATAGGAATTGGTTCCGCCTGTTACTACTACGCTTATGCTTCCATTGGAATCTCCGTTACATTCGACATTATCCAAGTTACTAATAACGATATCCATTGGTGTCACTTCATTGATAATTACAAAGTCACTATGGGTACAACCATTAATATCGGTAATAGTTACAGTATAAGTACCTGCATTGAATACAGTTGGATTAGAATTATTACCAAAACTAGGGTCACTCCATTGATAAGTCAATGTTCCTTGGCTAGTAGAACCTGTAGCAACATCCAAAGTAGATGATGGATTGTTACAATCCAAAGTTGTTGCCGTCGGAGTTATTACAGCGACCGGAGGAGTGATATTTTCAGTAATTATTACTTGATTACTAGAAGTACATCCTACTTGGTCTGTGACTACGACTTCATAAGTACCGGGAGTTGTAACACTTATATTGCCTGTAGTGGAACTGTTTGCATCATTCCATTGGTAAGTCAATGCACCAGTTCCACCATTCGCAGATGCTGTAAGTGTAGCACTATTAATGGTACAATTCAATTCCAAAACATTTGCGGAAACGGAAACGGAAGGCATATTTGTATTTTGGATAATAATTATTTGTACAAAGCTTGTACAACCATTATCCGCATCTGTTACTTCCAGACTATAAATTCCGGCATTTGTTACACTAATAGTAGGAGTTATGCCAATTATTCCATTAGCATCTGTCCATTCATAATTCACATTTCCACCTGTAGTGATAGAAGAACTTCCGTCTAATGTTATACTGGGAACACTACAATTCAATTCAATGCCATTATCGGGTACGATGATAGCAGTAGGAAGGGTATTGTTTTGACCGACAGTAAAGTTAGCCATATTTGTACAACCATTTGTAAGGTCGGTAACCAATACAGTATAAGTTCCCGGTAGATTTATGCTCTGAATTGCGTTATTCCCTAAAGTTCCCCCATTGCTAGATGACCACTGGTAGCTTATATTTCCACTATTCGTTGTAGAAGCACTTGCATCCAAATCAATATCCGTATCTATACAATTCAATGTATTTGTTGGCGCTGTTATACTTGCTACTGGATCATTGACATCTTCTGTAATAGTAATGTCGGTTTGATTTGTACATCCATTGATAGTGTTCGTTACTACGAGCGTATAAGTTCCGGGTGCAGTTACACTTTCAATAAAGTTTGTCCCCAAATCACCATTAGCATCAGACCATTGATAACTGATATTGGGTGTAGGTGATGAGGCGGATGCATCAAGGTTGATACTGGTCGTTGTACAAGTTAACAATGTTGTAATTGAAGAAATATCAGCAATAGGATCAACCATATCTTCGAATACTTCAAATGTCGTTTCATGTGTACAACCATTATCCGTATCTGTGATTGAAACAGTATAGATACCCGGTGCTGTTACATTTTCTATGGCAGCAGTTCCAAGAGTAGCAATACTACTTGACCATTGATAACTAATATTTCCACTATTTGTTGTTGAAGCAGATGCATCAAGATCAATATCGCCAATTAAACATGTCAATGTGTTTTCTGCTGCTGTAATATTCGCTACTGGATCATTGATGTCTTGAGTGATTACATATGATGTAATAGTGATACATCCTACATCATCAGTTACCGTAACGGAATAAACCCCCGGCGAACTAACATCAAAGGTTGTAGTAGCTGTAACATTATCCGACCATAGATAATCCAAAGTTCCAAAACCTGTACCATTTGCTGTTAATGTAATGCTTGACACAGAACAAGTAAGCAAATCTTCCGGTGCAGTGATGTTGACCATTGGGAAATTAGTAAATTCGGTTAATGTTATATCGTCTGTAATAGTACAACCATTTGTCGTATCTGTTATGACTACAGTATAAAGTCCCGCGTTTGTTACAGCAACAACAGGAGTGTTTCCTATCGAGGTAGTTCCATTAAACCACTCATATCCAATATTACCACTATTCGTTGTTGAACCAGATGCATCCAAATCTATTGATACTATGGTACAATTAAATTCAGTTTCAGCTGATGTTATTGAAGCTACTGGATTGGCAAAATCATCAGTTATTGTTACACTTGTTTCCATAGTACAACCATTCTGACTATCAGTTACCGTTACTGTATAAGTTCCGGTTGTACTTACTGTAATCACACCAGTCATTTGAGTACCCCAATCATAAGTAAGGGTTCCCTGTCCAGTAGATATCGTTGCATCTAAAACCACTGTTGGATTATTACAATCTAAAATGGTAATTGGTGCATCTATGGCAGCAGTTGGTGCCACTAAGTCATCAGTTATGGTAATACTATTGGTAGCGGTACAACCATTCTGCCCGTCCGTTAGGGTTACGGTATATGTACCTGTTGTTGTAACATTTAATACTGCATTGGTAGGAGAACTACCAGTACCCCAATCATAACTTGCCATTCCTTGGGTAGTAGAAGTACTCGCATCCAAATCAATATTGGTTACATCGCAGGTCAAAATTGTAGTAGGTGAAGTAATTAGGACAGTAGGTGCTGTCAGATCATCAGTAATAGTGATACTATTAGTAGCGGTACAACCATTCTGTCCGTCCGTTACGGTTACGGTATATGTACCTGTCATCGTAACATTTAATACTGCATTTGCAGGGGAACTACCAGTACCCCAATCGTAACTTGCCACTCCTTGTGTAGCAGAAGCACTCGCATCCAAATCAATATTAGTAACATCACAGGTCAAAATTGTAGTAGGCGAAGTAATTGCAACAGTAGGCGCTGTCAGGTCATCGGTTATGGTAATACTATTGGTAGCGGTACAACCATTCTGTCCGTCCGTTACGGTTACGGTATATGTACCTGTCATTGCAACATTTAATACTGCATTTGCAGGGGAACTACCAGTACCCCAATCATAACTTGCCACTCCTTGTGTAGTGGAAGTACTCGCATCCAAATCAATATTGGTTACATCACATGTCAATATTGTAGTAGGTGAGGTAATCAGGACGGTAGGTGTTGTTAGGTCATCAGTAATAGTGATACTATTAGTAGCGGTACAACCATTCTGCCCGTCCGTTAGGGTTACGGTATAAGTACCTGTCATTGTAACATTCAATACTGCGTTGGCAGGAGAGCTACCAGTACCCCAATCGTAACTTGCCACTCCTTGGGTAGTGGAAGCACTCGCATCCAAATCAATATTGGTTACATCACATGTCAATATTGTAGTAGGTGAG
>JAHDHJ010000120.1 GCA_020631375.1 Saprospiraceae bacterium
ATAAGGGATATAAAAAAGGATCCTTTTGATATGATAATCATAGAGTCGAAATCAAGTATTTATTTGAGCTATTTATATATAAATGGTAAAATAAAAGAGGATATATCAGATCCCCGTAAACGATTTTGTGCCATAAGAGTACTGGATAGTGGTGAAATTACCTTTGACAATATTACTATAGAGAGAACAACTAGTGCTGAGAAACAAAAAGAAGGAAATAGAGGAGCAATATCTATAGAAAATAGCATAGATGTTTTAATGAAAAACAGCCAATTTATTGACAATAGAGGAACTTGTATTTTATTGTCAGGGGAAACGTCTTTTATTACAGTAAATAATTGTGATTTTGAAGGAGAAAAAGCACCCTTTAGTAATAATTTTAAGAAAGGGTTACCCATTGGCAGTGCAATTAGTGGAATTCATAAAGGAGATTTAATTGTATCTAATTGTAGAGCGAAGGGTTTAGGTTACACGGCCATTTCAGCAAATGGACCTAGAAATAAAATATTGAATAATGTTATTGAGGAGTCAGGATTTGCAGGTATAACCATAGGGCATCCAGCAAAAAATATGAATTCTGATTTTAGCATTTGTACAGGGAACATATCTAATAACAATAAATTAGATGGAATATATACAGGAAGCAGTTCAGATGTTTTTATATCTAATAATTATTGTACAAATAATCATCGTTCTGGAATCAGAATAGATTGGAAGAAAGAACAAAATCATTTGAGTAATAATATCCAAATAATGAATAACATTATCAATGGAAATGGAAATCAGGGGGTTGTAATCAAACAAGGTATACATTTAAATATAAAAGGAAATAGTATTAGTGACAATAGTGGTAGTGGAATCTTATTGGACTATTCATTTGGAAGTGAGGGAGCAAAAATGAATAAGATCAATATTCAGGATAATTATATGTATAATAATTCAACTGCGGCAATTTCTGCGAAATCTCCGACTTCAGGAGAAGCAGAAACAAGAGTTATTTCTAATGTTTTTGAAAAAAAGGAAAAGGTAAGTAGACAAACAAAAGGAATTAAAAACTCATTGTTCCATACCTTTTCTTGCTCTAAAAATGAATTTATAGGATATCCTGATATTTCAACCAGATATGAGAATGTAAAGAAAGGGAAGTATTTGATTGATAGAATAATGAATAAATGAAAATTGCGATTCTAGGAACAAGAGGTATACCTAATGCATATGGGGGATTTGAGCAGTGTGCCGAATTTTTATCTGTAGGTCTAAAGAAAAAAGGACATGAAGTATATGTATATAATTCACACAACCACCCCTATCAAGGAAAAGAATGGAATGGTATAAATATTATACATAAATATGACCCTGAACAGAAGATAGGTACTGTAGGTCAATTCATATATGATTTTAATTGCATAATGGATAGCAGAAGAAAGAGTTTTGATATTATATTGCAACTAGGTTATACAAGCAGTTCCATATGGGGTAAATTACTGCCAAAAAAAAGTGTCATATTAACTAATATGGATGGTTTGGAATGGAAGCGTAGTAAATTCTCCAATAAGGTTCAAAAATATTTGAGTTGGGCAGAAAAGCAAGCAGTTTTGACAAGTGATGTGCTGATTTCTGATTCTATAGGGATTCAAGAATACTTAGATAAGAAATATAGTAAGAATTCTACTTACATAGCCTATGGTTCGGACCTTTTTGAAACCCCTGAATTATCTGCCATTAGAAAATATGGGGTAGAACCATTCCAATACGATATGCTTATAGCAAGATTGGAGCCAGAGAATAATATAGAAACAATTTTAACAGGTTTCTCTGCATCAGATGTACAACATCCTTTTTTAGTTGTTGGAAAACATGAAACCACTTTTGGGGTTTTTCTGAAAGAAAAATTTCAAAGTGATGATAGAATTAAATTCTTAGGAGGGATTTATAACATAGAGGATTTGAATAACCTAAGATACTTCAGTCGGCTTTATTTTCACGGACACTCTGTAGGGGGGACAAACCCTTCCCTTTTGGAAGCAATGGGTAGTAATGCATTGATTGTTGCAAATAGCAATCAATTTAATAAGGCAATAATTGGAGTAGATGGGTTTTACTTTGAGGATGCTACTGATGTCGAAAAAATTATAAGAAAGAAGACTATTAAAAATGATTTTTCTGAAATGCTTCAGAAAAATTTTGAAAAGATAAACACAATTTATAATTGGAATGTAATTGTAAATGAATATGAGAAAATCATGTTAGAATCCTATGATAAATTCCATAATAAGTAAATTAAAAATTAATACAAAAGAGTGCTCCATACAAAAAAACTGATTAGGATATTCATAGACTTACTGGGAATCAACCTCTCTTATTTTATTTCCTTTTATTTGGTCTTTAACTCATTTGTCCAGAATCAGGATTTCATTGCCCTTTGGGTGATAGTGAACCTACTTTGGTTTTCCACATTGTCAGTTGCGAATAAATTATATGGAAGGTTTGAATACACTACATTCAGAAAAGAAATAGAAAGTGTAATCAATAATTATATCCTCCATTTAATAGGGTTTTCAATTATTTATTTCTTTTTATTTAAGCAGGATTACTTATTCCACAATGTTTTTTATGTGACCCTGGCATTACTCCTTCCCTTAGGGCGATTTTTATTGAAAAGATTTATTCCAAGAATAGGAGGCGTAACAACACTCAATTATATCATAATAGGGTACTGCGACGTTCTAAAAAAAGTAGAAGCTACAATAAACCATGCACACTTAGGCAGAGCGAAATACTTAGGGTCCTTTGGTATGGGTATACCGGAACCATATAGTAAAATAGGAGAAGTAGAATATATATATGATTATATAAAAGACAATAATGTAAATATGATTCTATATGCTTCCAACGAGATGGGTGGGAAGGAAATAAGAAAACTAATGAATTATTCCTTGTTGAATTTCATCGAATTCAAAATAATCCCTTTGGAAGTAGAATTATTATCAAGAGGAGTTAAGATGGAAGTGCATAATGGCTATCCGATTATTTCCGTAAAAGACGAGAACATAGCAAGAATAAGGAATAGGTTTTTAAAAAGAATATTTGATATCGTATTTTCACTTTTAGTAATAATATTTATTTTATCATGGTTGTTTCCCTTGTTGTCGCTTTTAATAAAATTAGAATCTAGGGGGCCAGCACTGTTCAGTCAGAAAAGAGTCGGACATAAGAACAATCAATTCCTTTGCCATAAGTTCAGATCCATGATAGTGCATGAAGACAAGGAAGTGAAACAGGCAACAAAAGGAGATAGTAGGATTACAAAAATAGGTGCGTTCATGAGACGTACGAACCTAGATGAAATGCCCCAATTTTTCAATGTCCTCAAAGGAAATATGACAGTAGTAGGACCTAGGCCACACGCTGTATCGCATGATATACAATTCCAAGATGAGTTGAAAGAATATATCCTAAGACACTATACGAAGCCGGGAATAACAGGTTGGGCGCAGGTTAATGGATTCAGAGGCCCAACAGATACTAAAGAAGCTATAGAGGGAAGAACGAAGTATGATATTTGGTACCTGAGGAATTGGTCTTTCTTTCTCGATATTAAAATAATATTTTTAACCCTCTTTGGTAAGAAGACAAAAGAAAATGCATTTTGATATGAAAACTAAATTATACCTAATATTATTTTTGATCGGATTTTCATTCCAGAATCAGGCACAAAGTATTTATCAACATACATCCAAACATACGATCTATGATTTTTTAAATGAAGCCTCAACCCAAAAAATCATAGATATTAATTCTGCTATACAGCCATATACAAGAAGTTTTATTGCAGATAAATTATTAGAAATAAATGGAAAGAAAGAAGGGTTAAATAAAAGGCAACAAAAAGAATTGGAATTTTTTCTAAAGGATTTTAATAAGGAAATAAAAAGAAAAGAATTCAATGAAGAATATAATTCACAAAAATTCTTTTCCAAAAAAACTTGGTTCCATAGAAATGAAAACAAAAGGTTGGACGCTATATTTTATAGTTCGAATAAATTCCAAGTAACCGTAAATCCTATCGTAGGAATTGATTTTTTGGTTTCAGATAAGATTTATAGAAGATATTATGGCGGCGAAATTAATTCTTACCTAGGAAAAGGATTTACAGCTTATTTTAGTTTTAGGGATGTGTCCGAAAATGAGGAATTAATTGATCCTAATTATTTTAATACAATTTCTGTAGGAGTCAACCGCCCCAATAGAGAGAAATCGGTAACGGATTTTAGCGAAGTACGGGGAGGGATAACCTATTCTTGGAAATGGGGTACGGTAGGCTTGATTCAAGACCAATTCCAATGGGGGAATTCATACCAAAATTCAAATATATTTTCTGGTAATTTCCCTGCAATCCCACATTTGAAACTTCAGGTAAAACCTGTAAAATGGTTAGAATTTAATTATATACATGGCTGGTTGAATTCTAATGTTATCGACAGTACAAGAACCTATACGACGGCTAACGGAAGCACTAGGAATATTTATAGGCGAAAAGCGATTGCTGCAAATATGTTTACTGTCAAGCCAATTAAAGGTTTGCACCTTTCTTTTGGTAATTCGACGATTTATTCCGACTCAGCATTTAATCCTGCATATTTAATCCCTTTCTTTTTTTATAGATCAGTAGATCATGCCCAAAGTAACCAATCGAATACTGCTGGTCAAAATGGACAATTATTTATGGATGTAAGCTCAAGAAATATTCCTTATGTCCACCTTTATGGAACCATATTTATCGATGAATTAAAATTCTCAACTGTTTTTGATAAGGAAAAACAGCGAAACCAATTAGGATTTAAAATAGGTGTGGCATCGTATAATATAGCCAAAACAAACCTAGGCATAGTTGTCGAGTATACAAGATCTAATCCATATGCTTATCAGCATGGGCTCGAATCCACAACCTTTGCAAATAATGGTTATAATTTAGGACATTATTTAAGAAGCAATGCTGAAGAATTTTTATTAGAATTAAACTATAAGCCGATTTCAAAATTAAAATGCAAACTACATTTTCTTAGTATAAGAAAAGGAAGAGATAATTATGGATATAGCCAAGGCTTTGGAGGCTTTTCAGGAATACCTTTTATGGAGACTGTGAGATATAGGCAAAAAGAATTTGGACTTACCATACAATATGAAATCCTACACGACATCCATGCCAAAGGCAGTCTGATTTTTTCAAATATAACCGACGAAACAGAATCCTATACTCCGGAGTTTCAAAGAGGAAAAAATACTTTTGCTTCCCTCTCATTAAATTGGGGATTCTAATAATATTGAAAATTTATTATTATACAATGTATCAAGACCTTTTAGACAAAAAAAAAAAGATTGCAGTTGTAGGTTTAGGCTATGTAGGCTTGCCCATTGCTTTGGAATTCGCAAAGTATTTTAGTGTTATTGGCTTCGACATCAATGAAGCTAGAATAGCTTTAATGAGGAAGGGAATCGATCCGTCTAAAGAATTGGAATCTAAAGATTTCCAAGGGAGAGACATAGAGTTCACTGCTGATTTGGAAACCCTAAGACATGCCCACTTTTTTGTCGTAGCAGTACCTACAGATATTAATGAACATAAAATACCAAACCTTACTCCTTTATTAAGTGCTTCCAAAAGCGTAGGGAAAGTAATTAAAAAAGGGGATTATGTAGTGTTTGAATCCACAGTTTATCCGGGATGTACTGAAGAGGATTGCCTTCCTATTATCGAAGAAGAATCAGGCTTGGTGAGGAATACAGATTTTAAATTCGGCTATTCTCCCGAACGGATAAATCCCGGCGATAAGGAAAGGACCTTGACTACAATATTAAAGATAGTAGCAGGAGGCGATTCCGAATCTGCCGAGGAAATAAATAAAATATATTCCCATATTATTACAGCAGGTACGCATTTAGCGTCATCAGTAAAGGTAGCGGAAGCGGCAAAAGTCATAGAAAACACCCAAAGGGATTTGAATATATCGCTAATGAATGAATTGGCGATTATTTTTGACAAAATGGGTATTGATACCCAAGAGGTACTTAAGGCGGCCGGAACAAAATGGAATTTTTTGAAATTCTATCCGGGACTTGTAGGAGGACATTGCATAGGTGTGGATCCGTATTATCTTATGCACAAATCCAAACAACTGGGTTATGACCCGCAGGTCATTGCAGCAGGAAGAAGAATTAATGATTTTATGCCAGCCTTTATTGTTAAAAAAATGGTGCAGATGCTTATCCAAAAAGGGAAGAATCCGAGCGAATGTAAAGTATTGGTCAAGGGGATTACGTTCAAGGAAAACGTTTCGGATATCAGAAATTCCAAAGTTGCGACTTTGGTTAAGGAATTGATGGATTATTCCATAAATGTACACATCGTCGATTCCCACGCATCACCCAATGAAGTGGCACATGAATATAAGTTAAGTCTGATTGACGATATTTCTAATGATTATGATGCGGTTGTGGTAGCAGTCAGCCATAATGATTATAAAAAATATAATGCCGAATATTTTTCATCCATTATGGTAGATGAGGGCATTTTAATAGATTTGAAAAGTATTTATAGTCTGAAACAATTAGAGGGGAAGAACTTTGATTACTGGAAATTATAATAAATAGAATTTGGAGATTTTAGATGATATATCACAATTGATATTCCAAGGAGGAGATGAGCGCTTGGATATTCTTGAAACTGGAAAGAATAAGTACCATGTCAACCCAATTAAGCATCGGGGATTATTCAATAGAGGTTCATGTACTTGTTCTACTTTAAATCATCAGACAGAAAAGATATTTGAGGATTTAGAATTATATGATAATAATCAATCCGTTCTTGAAATTAGAAAAAAACAAGAACAAAGGATTAAAAAATTACTGAACTATGAGGGCAAAGACGAATTCAGTTTGGTCTTCGCTCCCTCAGGAAGTGATTTGGCATATTTGCCAATCTTATTTACAAAAATACTTCACCCAAAGAAAGATATACTCCTTATTCTTACTTGTCCCGAAGAATTAGGTTCGGGTAGCCAAATGGCGTATCTGGGAAAATATTATGCTAATAAAAATCAATTCGGAGAGAAACTGGAAAAAGGAGATGAAGTTAATGTTCGTTATGATGTGAACCTCGCTCGATTCAAGGCAAGGAATGACAAAGGACAAATCATAAAACATAGCGATGAAATAAGCGAAATATTAGAAAAGGATAAATCCAAAGCAAAAATAGGAGCTTTGGTCATAGGCAGCAAATCTGGAATAGAAGACGATATTTCGCTTATTCCAAAATTGGATAAGGATGTAATGTGGGTCGTGGATTTATGCCAATTCCGCAACTCGAAAAGGTTGGTTAACCATTTGTTGGGTATGGGTTGTATGGTGATGATTACAGGATCGAAATTCTATATGGCACCACCGTTTTGTGGAGTGATGCTCGTTCCCAAAACATTGTCAAAAAAAATAAACGAATCAGAAATTAATAATAAGGATATAGAAGGCTTCGATAAAATATTTTCTTACTATGATTTTTCTGATGATTTTTCAAACCTAAGAAAGAATTTAAAAAAAGAAATAAATAAAGGTTTGACACTTCGCTGGGAAATAGCCTTGAATGAAATGGAGCGGTTCAATAATATTCCAAGGGGAAATTCTCTTCAAATAATTAATGAATGGAATAATGTTGTAAGGCAAGCTATTGAGAAAAGTGTTTCATTTGAACTAATGCCTCACCAAGAAAAAACAAACCAGAGCATTATTTCTTTTCGAGTAAAATCCCGCTTTGGAACATATTTAGGATATGATGATTTAAAAGAATTTTATCAAGTCATGGTTTCTGATGAATACCAAATAGGGGAATTCAATAAAATATTTTTCGGACAGCCGGTAAAGTATAGTTGCGGAGCATTCATTAGAGTAGCAATCGGAGCAAACAACATTTATAATTTATTACAATTAGAAAAGGAAGAAAGATTTAATAACGATAAATTATTCATGGGAATCCTAGATGAAAAAGCAAGGACTTTTATATAGGGATTCAATTTCGGATTGTAGCCGTATTGTTCAGGATTTATTTTTAAATAAACCCGGATTAATTCAAGAGAAATCACTCTACATTTATTCGAAGAAAATATTGAAAAACCGACTCGACCATTTAAAAACGATTTTCCCCAAGAACGTTTTACATGCAGCCGCAATAAAAACAAATAACTTACCGGAGGTTTTAGAGTTTATAATAAATGAAGGTCATGGCTTAGAAGCGGCATCATACGAAGAAGTAGAACTGGCAAAAAAAGCGGGGTGCCCGAATGAAAAAATAATTTTTGATTCTCCGGTAAAAACAATTGAAGAAATAAAAAAATGTGATGATTTGTTTCCTGGATTATATTTGAATGCAAATTGTCTCGCAGAATTAGACAGATTAAAAAGCACGAAAAATCTAAAAATCGGAATTCGGATTAATCCCTTAGTAGATATAAAATCTCCCGATATTTATAATGTAAGCAATCACCGTTCTAAATTCGGAATACCCATTTCCCTAAAAAAAGAAATCATTGAATATGCTAAGGAAATAAAAAACGTTTCTGGTTTGCATGTTCATGCAGGATCAGAGATAGGAAATATCAAAGGACATGTAGAAGCGATAGGTGTAGTTTATGATTTGGCAGAAGAAATAAATAAGGAAAATAACAACAAAATAAAATTCTTAGATGTAGGTGGCGGTTTTCCCGCCAAAACACAAGAAGGAAAACAAGAGGGACTAGATGTTTTTATAGAAAGCCTAATAATTAGGTGTCCCAATATTTTCAACAACTATAAAATAATCACAGAATATGGCAGGTTTATTCATACTCATGCTGCATTCGTAATAAGTAGAGTAGAATACGTTCTGGATCATACAGAACCGAATATCATCCTAAACCATGTAGGAGCCGATTTATTTGTTAGGGAAATATACAGTAAGCCCGCACCATACCATATGATATCCATATTGGACGAAAATGGAAAAATCAAAGAAGGCAAACAAAGTAAATACGATATCGGTGGCCCGCTCTGTTTTACAGGGGATTTTTTGAAAAAGGATATTTACCTCCCAAAAACAGAAGAAAAGGATTTATTATTAATTTCAGATGCTGGTTCCAATACGATTTCCATGTGGTCAACACATTGTAGCAGGGAGAAAGTAAAGGCAGTATTTGTTTGACAAAAAGGAAAAATAAAGAATAGAATTGTATATTTGTGACATGAAATATTTTAAAATTAAAAGCAGTTTTTGCGACTTTTTAGAGGCGGAGCCATGTCAAGACAAATTAAAGGCAAGTGGATATGAATAAACTCCCAATGGTTGATCTAAAAAAGCAATACCAAAAGCTTCAACCAGAAATTGATGCAGAAGTATTATCAACTATTGCTTCTACACAATTCATAGGAGGAGAAAAAGTGCAAACTTTCCAAACTAACTTGGAAAAATACCTAGGAGTAAAATATGTTATTCCATGTGCAAATGGAACTGATGCCTTACAGATAGCCCTTATGGCATTGGATTTGGAAGAGGGTGCTGAAATCATAGTTCCTGCATTTACATATGTAGCTACGGCAGAGGTAATAGCATTATTGAAATTAAAGCCAGTAATGGTGGATGTGGATCCATTTACATTCAATGTTACAGCAGGGATTATACAGGAAGCCATTACTCCCGACACTAAGGCGATTGTTCCCGTCCATCTTTTTGGACAAACCGCAGATATGGAATCCATAATGGAATTGGCGAAGCAGAACGGTATTTATGTGATTGAGGATAATGCACAAGCCATAGGTTCCAATTATATACATAAAGATGGGGCTACAAAAAAATCAGGAACGATAGGACATATAGGAACGACATCGTTTTTTCCCTCCAAAAATCTAGGATGTTACGGAGATGGAGGTGCGATTTTCACGAATGATGATAGCTTGGCGAAGAAACTGAAAATGATTGCCAATCATGGACAAAGCAGAACATATTACCATGATGTCATTGGCTGTAATTCCAGATTGGATGCCATACAGGCAGCCGTTTTGAATATCAAATTAAAATATTTGGATGAATATGGCGATGCAAGAAATGCTGTCGCCAATGCATATGACAAAGCATTCAAAAATATTCAAGAACTACAAATACCGGTAAGAGCTAATAACTCTACCCATGTGTTTCATCAATATGTTATAAGGGTAAAGGATAAGCGGGATGAACTAATGCAATACCTGTTAGATAATGGCATTGCCTGTAATATCTATTACCCGGTTCCCTTGTACAAACAAAAAGCGTTCTCCTCTTTTTATGATGGAGATGATTTAATAGTTACCGAGCAGCTTTGTAATGAAGTTCTTGCACTACCCATCCATACAGAAATGGATGAATCCTCATTGAATTATATTATTAATACGGTTATAGAATTTTTTCATTAAGAATGTTAGCGGAAAAGCAATATTTCGCTCATGAATCTGTATTTATAGATGAACCTTGCGAAATTGGTAAGGGAACAAAAATCTGGCATTTCAGCCACATCATGTCCAATTGTAAAATAGGAGAAAATTGTAATCTAGGGCAGAATGTTGTCATTTCCCCAAAAGTAATATTAGGGAATAATGTGAAAGTCCAAAACAATGTTTCTATTTACACAGGAGTGATTTGTGAGGATGATGTTTTTCTAGGACCATCAATGGTTTTCACCAATGTGATGAACCCAAGAAGCGCAGTAAATAGAAAATCAGAATTCAAGCAAACCCTTGTTGGAAAAGGGGCATCCATAGGAGCGAATGCCACTATAGTTTGTGGAAATAATATTGGCAAATATGCAATGGTAGGAGCAGGAGCAGTTATTGTAAATGAAGTTTTTCCTTATGCCTTGGTTGTAGGGAACCCTGCTAGACAAATTGGCTGGGTAAGTGAGTTGGGACATAAGTTGGAATTCGATGAAGATGGGATTGGACAATGCCCTAAAGCGGATCAGAAATATCAATTGTTAAACGGAAAAATTCAAATCCTAAATTGAAAACCTTTGCTCTCATAGGAGCTGCGGGTTATATTGCTCCAAGGCATATGAAAGCCATAAGGGATACAGGCAATAAATTGGTAGCAGCTTTGGATCCACATGATTCTGTAGGAATATTGGACAGTTATTTTCCAGATTGTCATTTTTTTACAGAATTTGAGAGGTTTGATAGGCATTTGGAAAAATTGAAGAGGAAAGGAGAGAAAGTGGACTATATAAGTATCTGTTCTCCAAATTATCTTCATGATGCCCATATAAGATATGGATTAAGGTACGGAGCAGATGTCATTTGCGAAAAACCAATGGTACTCAACCCTTGGAATGTGGATGCCATCGCAGAAATAGAAGCAGAATCGAATAATAAGGTATATAATATTTTACAGTTACGCCTTCACCCAGAAATCATCAAACTTAAAAAGATGGTTGAAGAAGGCGACCCGAATAAAATCTATGATGTAGATTTGACTTATATAACCCCTAGAGGGAATTGGTACCATAACAGTTGGAAAGGAGATGTTTCCAAATCGGGAGGAATAGCTACTAATATAGGTATTCATTTTTTCGATATGCTAATTTGGGTATTTGGTGCAGTTAAAGAAAATGGAGTACTTTTCCATGATCAAAAAAAATCAAAAGGAAAACTTGTTTTAGAAAATGCCAAAGTAAGCTGGTTCTTGAGTTTGGACAGAAATGATTTACCAAATGCTCAAAAAGAAAAAGAAAGATCATTGTTGGTGAATGGAGAAGAGATAGATTTTACAGAAGGGTTTGAAGGATTGCATACATTAAGTTATAGAAATATTCTCACTGGGATTGGTTTTGGAATAGATGAAATCAAACAAACTATTGAATTAGTAAGTGAGATTAGATAATAATAATAATAATAAGGTTAAATGAAAGTATTAGTAACAGGAGGCGCAGGTTTTATCGGTTCCAATTTGGTAGAGGCATTGTTATTAGATGAAAGAGTATCTTTTGTTAGGGTGTTGGATAATCTTGAAACGGGTTATTTGCATAATTTAAAGGAATTTATAGGAAAGCCGAATTTTGAATTTATAGAGGGGGATATTGCTGATTATGAGACTTGTGTAAAGGTTTGTAAAGATATGGATTTAATATCACATCAAGCAGCATTGGGTAGTGTTCCAAGGTCTATTGAAGAACCCCTTAAAGCAAATAATGTTAATATAACCGGAACGTTGAATATATTCACTGCAGCAAAGAATTCAAAGGTAAAGAGAGTTCTTTTTGCAGCATCCTCTTCAACATATGGAGATAGTGAAGGGCTTCCGAAAGTAGAACATATTATAGGTAAACCACTATCCCCTTATGCAATAACCAAATATGTAAACGAATTATATGCCGAGATCTATTCGGAATTATATGATTTTGAGTATATAGGATTAAGATATTTTAATGTTTTCGGACCTAAACAAGATCCCAAAGGAGCTTATGCTGCAGTTATTCCTTTGTTTATGAAAGCTGCTTTAGATAGAAATGCCCCGACCATTAATGGTGATGGTACGTTTAGTAGGGATTTTACTTTTGTTGCCAATGCTGTGCAAGCAAATATACTAAGCCTATTCTCAAATAATAAAGAAGCGGTAAACCAGATTTATAATATTGCTTTTGGAGAACGAACAACCTTGAACGAATTGTGGGATTATATACAGAGTGCTACAGGAATTGAATTGTACGCTAAATATGGAGATTATAGAATAGGAGATATTCCGCATAGTTTCGCGGATATTTCTAAAGCTAGAAAATTATTGGAATATAACCCGGAAACTAGTGTGAAAGAGGGCTTGGAGATAACTTCGGATTGGTATAGTAGAAATTAATAAATTTAGGATATGGTTGGATTCTTTTATAAAATGAAAATTTAAGGTTTAGTGATTATTTGATGGGGATTTACAAAAAATTGTTTTCTCATACATTAATTTACGGATTAGCA
>JAHDHJ010000121.1 GCA_020631375.1 Saprospiraceae bacterium
TGAATAGTGAATAGTGAATAGTGAATAGTGAATAGTGAATAGTGAATAGTGAAAAATTTATTTGCTATTTCTTTGATTACCTAAATTGAGTTGCGGAGATATCCGCAAAGTCTATAATAATTAAGCCATTATGCTTCGTAGCCTTTTTTATTCCTTACCGCCATCTTTGAGGTATTGGGCTAGGCGATTATATTATTTCCCTGTGGATACTTATGATGGAATAATGGGGAATCGGCATCCATTGCAACCGCCCAAAGGCATTATTTATACCGGCTCGGGTGATTACCTTGTAGAATCGTATAAAAGGTTGGAACAATTGAGAGAACATTGTGATTTCAAATCAAATTCTTCTATCGTGGATGTGGGAAGTGGCATAGGCAGAATAGCCGTTCCGCTTACTGAATACTTGGATTCCAAAGGAAAATATGAAGGTTTTGATGTAGTGAAAATGGGAGTGGATTGGTGTAAAAAAAACATATCTTCCAAGTACCCTAATTTCAATTTCCAATATATTCCATTGATGAATGATTTGTATCGTTCGGATGGTGAAGATCCTACTACATTCCGATTTCCTTATGATGACAATACTTTTGACTCTTGTGTAATCAATTCTGTTTTCACCCATATGGTTCCTGAGGAAGTGGATAATTATATGGGCGAAGTGAGTCGGGTATTGAAAAAAGGAGGAAAGGGAATCATTACTTTTTTTATTATCAATGAAGTTTCCGAGTCCAATATGTCAAAACATGATGGTTTCAAATTCAAACATGATTTGGGACATTATAGATTAATGGATGAAAAAGTCAAATCCGCGAATGTTGCCTATAATGAAGATTATCTTCAAGAAACCTTACTTAGGAAAAAAGGGCTGAAAGAAATCCATCGGATTCATGGTTTTTGGAGCCATGGCATCCGAAAGGATAAAAAGGATGATTTCCAAGATGTTCTTTTTGTGGAAAAAATCTAGGAATTCATATCACAACATAAGAATGGATTGTATAAGAAAGAAAGCATAAAGAATCAATAACAAGGCACCCTCCCATCGGGAAATCTTTGAAGACAAAACCATAAAGGCTAACAATACAGTCAAGGCGACCATTAATGGCAATGAAAACGTAAGGATGCTCGGCTCTACTACCAATCCTCCGAACAATCTGGCAATTCCCATTACAGCATAAGTATTGAAAATATTGGAACCAATGACATTTCCTACGGCTATGCCTGACTGCCCTTTCTTTGCAGCACTGATACTCACTACAACTTCCGGAAGCGAAGTTCCCAATGCCACTACTGTCTGGGCAACAAAACCGGAACTGATTTCTGTTAATCTACAAACTTCTTGAATCGCATCTATCGTGAATTTTGCACCCAGCCATACCAATGCTCCTCCCAAAACCAAAAAAAGGTAATCTTTCCATACTGCCTTTGGCAAATCATCTTCATTATCATCTTCCGTTCCGGAAAAAGAACTGATTAGGAATATGACCAAGCAAGCCAAACAGACCAATGCTTCCCAAATCTCGAAATTCCCATCGGAAAGTGTAAACCAAAATAAGAAAGCAGAACCCAAAAGCAAAGGCAAATCCATCGCTTTGAAATCTACGGGAACACGTTTCGCCACTATCGCCACCAAACCCAAAACCAGAACTATATTCGTGATATTGGAACCGACTACATTTCCTATTACTATTTTGGAATCACCTTGCATTACTGCCGCAATGGAAGATGCCAATTCCGGCAATGATGTTCCGAAAGCAACAATAGTCACACCTATGACAAAGGGAGAAACGCCCCAAGACAAACCTATTTTTTCAGCGGAATCCACAAACCAATCCGAAGCCTTGAGCAAGGCTCCCAATGCAACTACAAAAATTAAAGCTTCGATAAGTATAGCTGATGCCATTATTTGATAGATTAAACTTTAGTGTTTTTGATTTCCTAAATAGGATGAATCGGACTGCAAAAGTATCCTTTTTTTAGTATTTGTAGCTATAAAAATTTACTTAGGAAAAGCTTGGAAGCCCATATCTAAGACTACCCTAAAGGTTTGGGGTGGAAAATCCCTATAATTCAGACCGATTCTGAACGTAAATTTCCCATCTGTTAATTCATCCTTAAAATTATATATGCCTGAAATAAGCTGTAAAGTCGTACCTGTATTGAGTGGAATATCCTCTCTGAAACACATTTCTATTGGAGTAAGTGAGGTATCTCCATTGGGAAAAATTTCTATAACCGCCCTACGGATAAAATCCATATTGATTCCCTCCGTATTCGTAAGCGTAGCAAAAGCAGGTAGGATTTCATTAATATCATCGGCAGTCATTTCCCCTAAAAATTCCGACCAATTCGTATTCACGATAAAATCCCCTCCATGGTAATGGGTGTCCCAGGTATTCGCACCGAATTCAATGTTGAACTCTCTGGTATAGACCATATCTATACCATTCCTATCCTTGCAGGAATTTGTACACAACACAACTATAATTGCCAAGATGGAAATAACAAGCTTCCTCATTTATGATTCTTTTACTCCTTCAACGATGACCGAAAGACCCATGTTGTTCATTATGATTTTATCAATAATCTTAAAAATGGGGACTAGCGTATTATAAATTTTCATTTGTCCGGTAGGAATGACTTTCTTCCTTAGAATACTTCCTGTAAAAAACCAGCCGAATATGCCTATGAAATTAAAATATTGGGAACGGGCAATTTTCAAATCCGCTCCCTTGAAAAGGGCTATCAATTCTCTTCGGTTATATCTTTTATAATGCTCTAAGGCAACATCGAATTGGTTGAATAAAAATTGATAGGCAGGAACTAGGATAACTAACCGTCCACCCGGTTTCAATAATTTTTTACAATTGATAATTGCCAATTGGTCTTCCTTGATATGTTCTACCACATTGAGAGCGAATACGCCATCGAATTGCCCTAACTTATCCGCAAAAATCGTATCAAAATCCGGATGGACAATATCCATTTCGTCTATTCCCAAGACTTTGGGATTTTTTCCGAATTCCGTTCTGAGGTAATTACAGTAATTTTTTCTTAAATCTGTAAGGTGTATATTTCTGCCATCGGCAATGAATTGTTTCGAAATATTCCCGATTCCGCTTCCTATTTCCAGAACATTTCCGGCAAAGTTTTTGGCAATGGTTTCGTACATCCAGTTATTGAATCTAGATGCGATGGAAATCGCTTCTAAGGACCCCATCCCCTCCAAATCCAATTCCTTGAATTGGAAAGCCTCCTTTTCCTTTCTTGACATTATTTACTAAATAGATTATATTTCAAAATACAGTAAATGGCTCTGAAACCATCTTTCCATCCTATTTTTTTGCCTTCTTCATAAGATCTGCCATAATAGGAAATCCCCACTTCATAAATCCTAATATCCTTTATCCTACTCATCTTAGCAGTTACTTCCGGTTCGAATCCGAATCTGTTTTCCTGTAAGCTCAAGGACTGGATCGTTTCGGTTTTGAACAACTTATAGCAAGTCTCCATGTCCGTAAGATTCAGATTCGTAAAAATATTGGACAAGGAAGTCAACCATCTATTCCCTATTGAATGCCAGAAAAACAAAATCCTATGTGGATTCCCCCCAATGAAACGAGAACCATAGACCACATCGGCAAAACCATCCAAGATAGGCTGTAGCAATGAATTGTATTCCCGCGGGTCATATTCCAGATCGGCATCCTGGATAATGAGGTAGTCTCCTTTTGCCTCTTTGATTCCCTTATGCAATGCAGCGCCTTTCCCTCTATTTACCTCATGTTCGAAATATCTGATTTCCAAGTCGGGATTGGCTTTCATGTATCGTTCTATGGCACCTTTGGTATCATCTTTTGAGCAATCATTCGTAATGATGATTTCCTTTCCATTCCATTTACCAATTCTACATCCTTAACTTTATCCAAGATCAGATGAATAGTTCGTTCCTCATTGTAGGCAGGCATTATAATTGATAGCTTCTGGGCCATTGTGTCAGTTCTTATTTATTATGAACTACAAAGTTAATATTATTCGGATAAATCAATAAAAAAGTCTTTGTCCCTTTTTAAAAGGACAAAGACTTCGCAAAATGTTTCGTATTGATAATTTATTCTCGTCAAAACGCACCCGTCTATGGGCTATCGTCTATCAACTATGGACTTTGCGGACAAGTCCGCAACTTATATTTATTTTTTCTCTTCCGGTGATTCTATTTCCATGACCTTGATTTTAAAAACCAAGATGGAATGTGCCGGAATATTAATGCCTTCTTCTTCTATTGGCATTGGGCCATAAGCCAACTTAGAGGGAATAAGGATAAGTCCTTCCGCTCCTTTGTTGAATGAAACAATGGCATCATCCAATCCCTTGATTACCCTGCCTTGCCCTACTACGAATTGGAAAGGCTTTTTCTCTTTCGTCTCCTCAAAGGTTTCCCCGTTCAGAAGATAGCCACGATATTGGACAGAAATCCGATCCCCAACTTTTGGGTATGCTCCTTTTCCTTTTTTGGTAACGGAATAACTCACCCCTGCTCTCGAACGCTTCGTTTTTATTTTATTGTCCATGCAATATTCATGGATTGCTGTTTTATCCGCATCAAATTGATCTTTGATTTTTTGATGGTATCGCTCTCGTTCCCTCTCTTCCAATTCCGTCATATATCTATCATATGCCTCATCATCCAATATTTCCAAAATATGCAGATCGAACATCACGGGAGTATTGGGCGGAACGAGTTTCCCTGCCCCTACTTTCGCATATGCGAATTCGGGAGCCAAGAATATTTTCACTTTCGTGTCAATGGGAAAACGAGGAATAAGCATATCCCATCCCTTAATAACCTGACGGTGTCCCAATTGGAAAACAAAAGGTTCTACTTCCGATTTATCGAACAAAGTCCCATCCAGTCTTTTCCCCTCAAATTCTAGTACGACATAATCTCCCTCCTTAGGTTTGCTGCCATTTCCTTTTTCTTCTATGAGGTAATACAAGCCCTTTTCGGCTTTTTTAGCCTTAGGATAATTCTCCTTAATGAATTTCTCTAAGGGAGTCGGTTCCAATTCTTTTACCACATTGGCTTTTACCGCTTGGGCAATGAATATGATTCCTAGAATGATGACCAATATCGTACGCTTCATTATAATGAGTTTTGTTGTTCAAATCCTATGATAATCCTATCAAAATCTGTTGATTAATACTATAACAAGTACAAATTTCCATAACATATTACCAAAGAACATATTATGAGCTAAGATAATGCCAAACTTATGGATACTTTATGGATTAACTTTCTTTAATTTGCTTTCACAAATTTTTAATACAATTTTAGCATGATTCCTGAAAATATCATTGAAGCGGCGGCAGAATCCTTGGGTTCTCAAAATGAGGACGGATACGAAAGGTTCATAAAAGAATTTGAAACCAAGCAGGACTTAGTTTTGGGTTATCTCTTTTCTGACAATCTCAAACTCCTTACAGACGAAGAAAGAAACCTTTTGCTTTATATCGTGATGGTAATCCGAAAAGCCTACCTGAAAGCAAACGACGGCAGCGAACCCCGCTTGGTATCCATAGACGAATTAGCGGAAGCGGAAGAAAAGAATTGGGCAAAAATAGAGGATAATCCCAATATGGAATTTCGGAAAAAATTAGACCTCTTTTTTGAGGGAACTCCCCAAGAAGATTTACTGGCATTCATAGAGGATATTCTGGCAGATGACGAGGAAGAAATCGTGAGCAAAGCTGCTAGGGAATATATTTTCGTTACGGCTAAGACTGTTGTGGATCTTTGGTGTTGAGGGCTTTATAAGTGTTAGTCAAATTAATCATGAATATCTAGTTAAGGAAAAAGTATTGTGATGTTGACGTAGTTGGAAACATGTCGGAAAGCAAACCCGAAATCATAGGTTCGAGTCCTATACATTGCTTTACTTTAAAGGGATGTTGGTGTAATATGGAAACACACCGAACTTTTACTTCGGAAATGCTAGTTCGACTCTGGTACGCCCCTTGTTGTTTTTTAGATATTGAGATTTCGAGATACTTAGATTTTTAGACAAACTGGTTTCTCAATTATTTCTCAAAAAAATCATCTGAAATCTGTTGCGATTTATCCAAATGAAGTATCTATAAATCTAAATATCCAATAAGAATTTGTCTTTCAAAAATAAAAAACACTTCACCCAAACCCTTATCAATTGGTATGATCCCAAGGACAGACCCATGCCTTGGAAAGAGGAAAAGAATCCTTATTATATTTGGCTTTCCGAAATCATTCTCCAACAAACCCGAGTAGAACAAGGACTGAAATATTATATTAAATTCAAAAAAAACTATCCTACCGTAGCAGATTTGGCAAATGCCCCCGAAGATGAACTCATGAAAAATTGGGAAGGTTTGGGGTATTATTCCCGAGCAAGGAATTTACATGCAAGTGCAAAATTCATTCATAACGAACTCAATGGGAAATTCCCCCACACCTATGAAAATATCATTGCATTAAAAGGGGTGGGCGAATATACCGCTGCGGCTATTTCTTCTTTTGGTTTTGGGCTGGCTCATGCCGTTGTGGATGGAAATGTTTATCGGGTATTATCCAGATTTTTTGGAATAGAAATCCCTACGGATTCCAATGAGGGAAAAAAACTCATCAAGGAACTCGCCCAAGATCTTTTGGATAAAAAAGGTCCTGCTACTTATAATCAAGCCATCATGGATTTTGGTGCGACAATCTGTAAACCCAAGGCTACATTATGTAAAGAATGTCCGCTTGCCAAAAAATGTATCGCCCTAAAAACAGATAAAGTAAAGGAATTGCCCATTAAGGAAAAAAAGATAAAAAAGATAAACCGATACTTTCATTACCTCATTTTGAATAAGGGGGATGAAGTTTTCATAAAAAAAAGAAAAGAAAATGATATTTGGAAAAATCTTTACGAATTCCCTGTAATTGAAACAGTTACAAAAATAAATTGGGAGAAATTATCTACAAAAAAAGAGTTTTCTGAAATTTTTTCCGGTAATATTTATGGAATTTCATCACATTCTGCGTCTTATATTCAGCAACTGACACATCGGACAATCATCGCTTATTTCCATGAACTGAAAGTGAACGATGATTTCAAAACAACTAAAAAAGATTGGTTGTGTGTTAAAAAAAAGGAAATTCGTAGATTTGCATTTCCAAAAATCATAGATTTGTATTTATCATAGGAATGATGGGCTTAATAATTTATCATTTTTGTATTCAATATATTTATTAACACGATAGCCTTGGGATATTTTCAAGGACAGTAACAAACTAAAGTAATGATAAACAAAGTAATTTTAATCGGAAATTTGGGCAAAGACCCAGAAGTCAGGACATTGGAAAGTGGTGCATCAGTAGCACGTTTGACCATAGCTACGAATGAAAGCTATAAGGACAAGTCCGGAGAATGGCAAAACCTTACCGAATGGCACAATGTCATTTGTTGGAGACACCTTGCAGAACGTGCGGAAAGGGATTTGAAGAAAGGAGGAAAAGTCTATATCGAAGGAAAATTGACTACCCGCAAATGGACGGACAAGGATAATAATGACAGATATACCACTGAAGTCATCGCCAATACTTTCCGTTCATTAGAAAAGAGAGAAGGATCTGGTGTACCATTCCCAACAGACGATTCTAAAGCAGCAACGAACAAAACACCATCGGATGTAGCAAAAGACAATACACCTGAAGGAGATGACGATTTACCATTCTAAAAATTAATGGAAATTTAATTTTATTAAAAAATTAGACTCCAAGAGTATGCAAAACTCTTGGAGTCTTTTTATATTGGACTAATTCTTGAGTTGAACAATTCAAAAACCAAGGATTATTCAAAATCGCCGGACGAGTTTCTGAATGAAATATAAGTCATTGAATTACAAAAACTAATTTTTTCAATAACACTCGTCAGACTAATATGAATAATGCTTGTCTAACTTATGTGCATTTTATAATTAAATCCATTGGACTTGGAACCTGACCCTGCGGGATTATTTTTTTTATACCAATCTTTTTTTTCTGACCCCTTACTTCTGACTGCCTTGTCAGGAGAAGTTCTCATATCAGTTCTTCTCATCATTTTCCTATTGGGTTGTTCTGCCTTGATTTCCGGATCTGAGGTGGCATATTTTTCATTGACTCATAATGACCTGGATGAATTAAAAAAGGAAAACGGAGACTCTCCACCATCTAGTCGGGTTTTGGAACTCATGAAAGAATTGCCCTATTTATTGGCGACTATTCTCATTGCTAATAATTTCATCAATATCGGAATCATTGTCTTGTCAGTCATTGCCTTAGGTCCTTTGGAAATTTTTACGGAATCGATTCCGTCCGAAACAGTAAAGCAAATCGTTGATTTTTTAATCAAAACCGTAGCGGTAACCTTTTTCCTTGTCTTGTTCGGAGAAGTTTCACCCAAAGTTTATGCGAAACTGAATAGCATGAAACTTTCCAAAATCATGTCCCGCCCCTTACTCATATTGAGAAAAATATTCTATCCACTAAGTAGCATCCTCGTGAAGAGTTCCACTTTTTTAGAAAAACGCTTGGCAAAGAATACAGGAAATAATCTTTCTGCCCAAGAAATCGCACAAGCCATAGAACTCACCGTAAGCAAGGAACAACGTTCCGATCGGGAAGTGGATATCCTGAGGAGTATTGTCAAATTCAACAATATTTCAGTCAAGCAAATCATGCGTTCAAGGGTAGATGTCAAGACTTTGGATTTTGAAACCGACTTCCAAGATGTCATTCGCCAAGTAAAGGAATGGGGATTTTCACGAGTTCCCGTTTATGATGAGGACATGGATAATATAACAGGAATTCTTCATGTAAAGGATCTCTTGGGGCATATCAATGAAACCAATGGATTCGAGTGGCAGGAATTAATCCGCCCGATGGTGATGTATGTTCCGGAATCCAAAAAGATAAACGGATTATTGAATGAATTCCAAGAACGCCGCCAACATATGGCGATTGTCGTGGATGAATATGGAGGAAGTTCAGGAATTGTTACATTGGAAGATGTAATGGAAGAAGTCATTGGAGAAATCAGGGACGAATTCGATACTCAAAGGGAAATTGATTATCAAAAACTCAATCCATACACATACGTTTTCGAGGGGAAAACCATGTTACATGATATTTCCAAACTCTTGGATATAGATATGTCCGTATTTGACGAAGTTAGGGGGGAATCCGATTCTATTGCAGGTTTGATTTTGGAAATGGTCGGTTTTATTCCTGCGGAGGGGAAAGTCATTTCCTTTAAAAAATATACTTTTGAAATCATGTCATCTTCCAGAAAAAGGATAGAAAAAATAAAGATGACTTTGCCGCATTAGATCCCAATTAAAATTCTTTTCATCTATTATTTTGAAAATAGCGTTATTAAGCCAAGAACAAGCATAATAAGTCCGAATCCGAAAAACACATACCCTATAATAACGAAATAAAGCGTAGATAAAAGAGAAAGCAAGAAGCCTACTACACATAGCACAGCTGCCCAACCCAACATTCTTTTTGCTTTTTTCTTCTGCCAAGAATCCGTACTATTCTTTCTTATTTCCTTATTCTCAGCTTTAAGTTTCTTTAATAGTTTCCAAGTCGTTTTCAATTTTGAGAAAGGCTTGATTTTCTTCTTTTCTACTTTTTTTGTTTTTGAATGAGCGTACGATACTACGGCATATGATTCTTGGGTGAATCCAAGAAAAAAGAAAAGGAATGTAATAATGTATATCTTTTTGAACATTGTTTTTTATTTTGGTTATAATAAAGGTCATTTAAGAAATCAAATATAAAAGGAGTTGCGGAAAAATCAATCCTCCCCATTCTCACTTTTCACTCCCATCGTTTTAGAAATATTCACAGAAAAAATAAAAAGCATTCCCAATGCTGCCGGAACAATAATATTCAAAACCCATAAACCAAAGGTTGAAGCAAGAATACTGATTTCATTATTCGTGAAGAAACCCCAAACATATAAAGCTACTTCACTCCTCACGAACAAATCCGCTATGGCAGGTAATGGAACACTGGTTTGTAATAAAAATATTGTTGCGATTCCGGAAATTCCCAAAAATAAAGATACATGGATTCCAAAAAACCGAAGAATGAGGTAATATTGCAAAGAATAAACCGCATACCTTAAAATTGCATAAAATAAAGCTAATGACAATTCATAAAAAGTATATTCATCCAACACTTCCATATGCTTGGTGAATCGCCTTAGATAAGGTAATTTCTGAAAAAGAGGAATGGAAAATCGAACATTATAATAACAAACCAACATGAAAATAATGAGCACTATTCCAACTACTCCAAAACCTAGGGAAAGTATCCATTCTGTTTTCAAATAGAAATGGATAAAGAAAACCATACCTAAGATTCCCAAAGTAAACAAGGCTATTTGTTGACTGAAACTACTTACGAGTGTTGCCACTATCGTTTTCCAATTGTTCTCAGGTTTCACCACCAAAATCCGTCCTCCATATTCCCCTACCCGATTCGGTGTGAATACAGATAAAGACACACCTAGGAATACGCCTTTAAAAGCTCGCAAGAAAGGGACTTTTTCCACTCTCCCTACCAATACCTGCCACTTCAAGGTTTCCAAAATCCAGTTCACAGGCATTAATATTGCAGCGACTATCACCCACCAAGCATTTCCAGCATTAAAATTCACTAAGAATTCCCCGTAAAGTTCATTGATATTCTCCTTCGCAAAAACCTGATAATAAATGGTAAGAATCACCACAATGACAAGAATAATCTTCATCAGCATATTCGCCCGCCTATTTCGCAACAAGCGATAGAAAGGACGGAGAAATTCTTTTGCATTCCCTTTCACTTCATCGCTGTCCAGCCATTTCAGAAGCCCCATGGAGTTATGAATAAGTTTTCATGATTGGTTTTTGTTTCTTTGATTGTTTGGTTGATTTATTATTCCTCAACATATTCCACTACCCTAAGGAACCTAAACCCAACTGTAATTTCCAGTGCCGTATTGAATACTTTCGTTTCCCCTAAGGTTATCGGATCATAACCAACACCCGGATCATAAATCTTAAACGGATAATAAACTTGGGGTCTGGCATCCGGGCTAATCTGTAGCTCCACAATCATTCCCACAAGCCTGGATAATGGAAATTCCAGACCACCTCCAAATGTAAAGCCATAAGTGAACTTATTGACATCATCATCCACGAACAATGGGTTCGATCCGGCAAAATCATAGGAAACATTATAATCACCCCTTAGTCCAAATAAATAATATGCCTTAATATTATTAGCACTAATCGGATAAGCACTCTTCCCTCCCAAGACCAAAGAAACATTCCTGAATTCAGTATCCAAATTCCTTCTGACGGATTGTGATGTAGTAGGGTTGAATGATCTGACTTTGATCCTACTCCCTTTCACATGATAACCCAATTCGCCAAAAATAGAAAATCGTTTCTGAGCAGGTAAGGTTTCCATAAAAATGGATGCATTATACCTTGGCAAAACCGATCTTTCAAAACCGTTCCATTTCTGGAATGCAAGTGTACTTCCACCTTTTACACCGAATGCGAACCCTTGGGCATGTATAAAAAATGTAAGTCCTAAAAAATAAAAAAGTAGTAATGTTTTTTTCATGTCAACTTTCATTTGTTCCACTAATCATAAAACTCATAAACCATTATATGATAGGTTTTCCGATCATCATACAAATCATGTGAAATAGTCTTATTCAACAAACCATTTTCCCCATATATTTTTTCGACGGAATACAAGGGCTTTTCCTCTCCCCTATAATCCACTTCCTTTGTACATTGTCCTTGTTCATTATATATTTCATAATGGACATCGCTGAACATATTTCCATTATAATAAAATTGTTGGCTTTTGAGCAATCCATCTTCATAATGATATTCCGTGCTATCCACAACCGACCAAATTAGGGAGTCCCCATCTTCACCAGGATAGGCAGTCATTCCCAACTCCATTATCAAATTGTGGTCATTATCATAATAATATTGGATATCACGAGGTTCCGCACCACCTAATTTGGACCGCACCAACAAACCGGTAGCATCATATTCATTTGTCATTTCAGTTGGATACAAATCAAAATAACCGATTTCTTTCACCAAGCGGCCTTCCTCATAAATATATTCCCAAACAGAGGTATCTCCCTGATAGGAATTGATGACCATATATTTTGTTTCAAGCCCCGCTTCATTATACTCCGTAATGGAATAAAGATGCTCAGGAATGGTATCCGAAACATCTTCATTATATTCATAAACCAACTTCTTCTTCACATGATTTTTAGCTATCATTTCACCAGGACTGGCATAGCTTATCTTCTTGGATTGGCAAGAAAATAATAGGGTAATAATTATTGCTGAAATAAAAATAAATATGCTTGTCCTAATCCCCATAATTAATGAATTTAGTTTCTCTTTTATCCGTTTTTAAAAGTCCATAAATTATCAAACTTTGATGTTTCTCCTTATAGTAATCTCTTTCTCTCAGTATTCCCTCTTTTTGAAATCCAATCTTCTTCAATAATTTTTCTGAAACAACATTCCCTGGTTCGACATGAGCTTCAATCCTATGTATTCCCATACTTGAAAATCCATATTCTACAAACCCTTTCAATGCTTCTGTCATTAGTCCTTTATTCCAATATTCTTTAGATAGAATGTAGCCTATAGTTGCCATTCCATCCTTCTGATACCTATTATAACTTATTGTCCCAATTACCCTTCCCGTATTTTCTTTAAGCGTAATACCCCAACATATTCCTGTTCCTTTTTCAATTCTGCCAACTAATAATTCAAATAGTTCTTTAGTTTCCTCAATATTTTCATGGGGATAGTCATCCCAATATTTCATTGATTCTTCATCTTTATAAATATAAAATAGATCATTTAAATAA
>JAHDHJ010000122.1 GCA_020631375.1 Saprospiraceae bacterium
ATTCATCCGTATTCATTTCCAGCATTTTATCGATGACATTCTCTGATTCGGTATTTTCTTTGTTCGGGGATTTGGCTGTTGTGTTGGACAAGCCTTTTACGGTTTTATAGAATTTGTAGGAATTATTCATGAATTGAAAATAGTTTTTAGCATCTTTGATTTTACCATTGGATTCTATTTTGTTAGACATGTCCTCTAGGAATTTTTTATCCTCCTTAGGCAATGTATTGTTCTTGGATGAATAGTCAATGAATTGTTTGAGGAATTTTTCTGCCTTTTGTTCGTGCCTGTCTTCTTCTAATTGTGCCTTTACTTTTTCTTTCTTGAATGTTTTCCAATCTTTCTTGGATTTGGGATTATTGGTAATGGTGGTTTCTTCTGTCGTATTCACCATTTTTATACCCATTTTGTTAAATGCGAATATTCCTCCTCCTATAAAAAGTATTACCAAAAGGATTTTGCCGAGCTTGGCAATTCCATTTTTTTCTTCCTTTTGGGGATTCGTGTTTTGATTATTATCTGACATATGTAGGATAGTTGGTATATATGTTCACAGTTCAAATATAGTACCGTTTTTACTTATGGCAATATTAAAATTGGATCATTCAATGATTAATACGCAATTGAATAATGTATTTCGTATTGGATATGTTTACTCATTTAGATTAGAACGAGGCACAAAACGCAGGCGATGCCTTAGCATCGGCGAGTATTTGTAACGAAGTAATCATCTGAATGAGTCCATTTATATACGAAAGGTATTGTTCAATTGCGTATAATTGTTGTCGTTTGACAGAATCGCCATCTTTTATTTCTAGGAAATAAATTCCTTTTGCTAACATTGAAATATCAAGTGAATCTTCTTTTGGTCTGATTCGTAAAATTGCGTTTCCCTTGGCATCAAAAATACTCAAAGAATCTATGTTTCCATCGTAATCTAAGTAAACAATATCTTTAGTAGGATTCGGATATAAACGCAAGCCCTTATTGCGGTAGCATAATTTTTTGCAGTGACAAATAAATCCTCCTTATTTTATAAATATTAATGTCCTTATTGTCTAGGAAAGGGTTTCTGCAAGCTATAAAATTAGCATTTTTTTTGGAATTTTGGATATTCGAATTTTGATTTGGCAATAATAAAAAATGGATCGCACCAATTTCGGTATGATCCATTTTTACTAACCGGAGGGATTTTGCTTATCTGGACCAAGCCATATAGCCACCTTTAAGATTGTAAATATTGCTGAAGCCCAATCCATCCAGTACTTTACCCGCCTTGCCACTTCTATTGCCACTTCGGCAATACAGATACACCGGTTTTTCTTTGTCCAAAACAGCAATTTTATCAGCAAAACCACTAGAAAAATAATCTATATGTATGGCGGGTTTAATCATTCCGCCCTTGGTTTCTGCTTTTGTCCGCACATCTACCAATTGAATTTCCGGATTTGCCTTAATCGCTTCTTTTAATTCTTCTGTATTGATGTTTTTAACATTTGAATTGCCACTGGAACCTTGATTTTTTATGTAGAATAATCCCAAACCTAAAACGGCTATGACGACCAAGCTGATTGTTGTAGTATCCATGATGGTTGATTTTTAATCTTTTAAATAATTAGAGAAAAGTTATCCTATAGCCTGATTTAGAGATTTTTAGACAATTGTCTAAAAATCTCTAAATCTAAATATCTAGTAATCTACTTATAATGTACTCGGGCAAACAAAATCTGAAACAGGAATATCCGTTTGTTTAATCGCCTTGAAACCTCCGGCAACATCTACCAAGTTGTGGATTCCTCTGGATTTCAGAATTGACGATGCAATAACAGAGCGATAGCCTCCTGCACAATGGACATAAAAAGTATCCTTAGGGAGTTCAGCCAAGTGGTTATTCAATTCTGATAAAGGTTTGTTTTCGGCATTCACAATATGTTCGGAAAGATATTCGCTGGTTTTTCTGACGTCCACCACAGGCGTATTTGCATCTGTACTAATAATATTCTCAAATTCGCTCGCAGAAATAGATGTAATAGAATCCGTTTCCATTCCGGCATTTACCCAAGCATCAAAACCGCCTTTTAAAACACCGATAACATTATCAAAACCCACTCTGGAAAGCCTTGTTACAGCTTCTTCTTCCTTGCCCTCATCCACAACTAAGACGATGGTTTGTTCCGTATCTTTTACCAATGCACCAACCCAAGGAGCAAACCCGCCATTCAAACCGATAAAAATAGAACGAGGGATATGTCCTTTCACAAAATCTTTCTGATGTCTTACATCCAATATTAAAGCACCCGCTTCATTCACAGTAACTTCAAATTCTCTTGGAGATAACTCGTGTTGTCCTCTTTTCAAGACTTCATCTATGGAAGCGTAACCCTCCTTATTCATTTTTACATTCAATGGGAAATATGCGGGTGGAGGTAAAAGTCCATCTGTTACTTCTTTAATGAATTCTTCTTTGGTCATATCCGCACGAAGTGCATAATTCATTTTTTTCTGGTTGCCCAATGTGTCCACAGTTTCTTTCATCATGTTTTTTCCGCATGCGGAACCGGCACCATGAGCCGGATAAACAATCACATCATCAGCCAAAGGCATGATTTTATCCCTCAAACTATCATATAAGAATCCAGCCAAATCATCTTGGGTGATTTTTCCCATTTTTTGAGCTAAATCCGGCCTGCCTACATCTCCTAAAAATAAAGTATCTCCGGTAAAAATCGAATGATCTTTCCCATTTTCATCTTTCAAAAGATAAGTAGTACTTTCCATAGTATGTCCGGGTGTATGTAAAACGGTAATTGTAATATTACCTAATTTGAATACTTGTCCGTCTGTTGCAGTTATGGAATCGAAAGATGTACTTGCGTTGGGACCATAGATAATGGAAGCTCCGGTTTTCTCCGCAAGGGTAACATGACCACTCACGAAATCTGCATGGAAATGGGTTTCAAAAATGTATTTAATCTTCGCATTATTCCTATTCGCCTTATCTATATAGGACTGTACTTCCCTTAAGGGGTCAATGATGGCTACTTCTCCATTGCTTTCTATATAGTAAGCACCTTGTGCCAAACATCCGGTATATATTTGTTCTATGACCATTTTTGATGAATTTTCCTTTTATAAACGATTCAATTGACCCTACAAATTTACAGCATTTTTTCAGAGTCATGTGTAACTATTGTTACTCTTTTAGGGTGAACTTATTTTGAATTGCATTCTTCTTCGACGGTTGCTGCTGTCTTGGGGCTGTATTTTACTCTTATGTGAATCCAAAGGGATCTGGAAAATCGGAAAATCCAGACAAATAGTATAGCACATATAGCGATTAACCAAGCAAATGCCGACCATACGGACAATCCAAGAACCATCATGAGGAAGCCTATGACGAATAAACAAAACCACCCTGTCATGATATAGGAAATGAACATGGCTCCATAATAAAATCCGGGTTCCAAGAAATACTTTTGCTTGCAACAACTGCACCTTTTCGGCATTTCAAAAGGTTTTTGGAAAGAGAAAGTAGGAGTGTTGAATAAATCCCCTTTTCTACATTTTGGACATTTCATATTGAATGCTGACCAAAACCATGTGTCTTTTTTTAAGAGTGGCATGTTTTATTATTTTAATTCGGTACAAAGTACCATATTATTATTGATATCGGAGGTAACAATTTAAAAAACAATCTCCTTGAATAAAATATATATAGCCATTAATAAAATAAACCAACCAAATATTTTTTTCAATAATTTATTGGAAACGAATTTGGATAAATAAATCCCTATTAAAATCCCTATGATTGAAATACCCGTGAATGATAATAAGAATATCCAATCTATTGCTATATTTTCTATATCTCCTATGAACCCGATTAATGATTTCAATGCAATAATCATAAGGGATGTCCCCACCGCTTTTTTCATGGGTAATTTTGCAAAAAGAACTAATGCCGGAATAATCAAAAATCCTCCTCCTGCTCCTACGATTCCTGTCAATACACCAACCACGATTCCCTCAAGCATTATCAATGGATAATTATATTTGATTTCCCTTTCTTCTTCCCTTTCTTCTTCCCTTTCTTCTTTTTTGTTCCTAATCATAGAATAACTTGCCAATAGCATAATAATGGCAAAAAAGACCATTATGGCAATATCCTTGGTGAGCATAAAATCACCAATTGAGAATAATTCATCAGGAATAGCAGGAATGAGGAATTTCCGAGTCAGGTAAACTGTGCTTAATGCAGGAATAGCGAAAACGATTCCCGTTTTCACATCCAGCATACCTTTCATGTAGTTTCGAATAGCACCTACTGTTGAAGTACCACCAACTACGAATAAGGAATATGCCGTAGCAGTCACAGGGCTTATGCCCAATAAATAAACGAAAATAGGTACAGCAAGAATCGAGCCTCCACCGCCTAAAAATCCTAATGTTATTCCAATGACCAATGCTCCTATATAAGCTATTATTTCCATGATTTTTTTTATCAAAGACCGTTTGTTAATATAACCTAAGTTGCGTAAAACGCAACAGATATTAGTATTTAGATTCTAGTACTTAGACTTATAATGATTTTCGTAGAAAACCATCCGATTAATATGAATTGTCTAATATCTAAAGCCTGTTGCGTTTTACGCAACTTTGAATTAAGGAATGATGTATTTGTTCGCCATTCCTAATATCATCAGTGAGGTAATCTATCCTTTATTAAACCGTAAAAGAATGTTCCGGCAAGGGCTCCGAAAATGACCAGAATCAAGCTAAGATATCCATAGCCAACTAAAACAAACATCGGACCTGGGCAAGCTCCAACCAAGGCCCATCCCAAACCGAAAATTGTTCCTCCGATTAAATATCTTGGGATACTCATATCCTTAGGCTTGAATCTGATGATTTCTCCTTTTGTATTACTGACTTCTTTTCTTTTCATTATTTGAATCAACATAACGCCGAGAATTACTGCTGATCCAATAATTCCATACATATGGAAAGATTCGAATCGGAACATTTCATATATTCTGTACCAAGAAATGATTTCTGCTTTGGACATTATAATACCGAATAATACGCCAGTCAGTAAGAATTTTAAATATTTCATTAGGAATAGAGTAGTTTATGTGAGTGATTTATTCAGAATTGGATTTAGGGTACTTTTCAATACAACAGATCTAAAGAATGATTGGGATTTTAAAAATAATAGGAAATAAAAGATGTGTCATTAGCAATCCGCCAAGGAAAAAACCAATTACGGCTATAAGTGAGGGAATTTGCAAGTCACTCAAACCACTAATGGCATGACCTGATGTACAACCTCCCGCATACCTAGCACCAAAACCTACTAGAAAACCTCCTCCTATAAGTATGGACAAAGAAAATAGGGTAGTGCCGCCAAATATCTCCGGAGGGAGATAATTATTATTTGGTGTAGAGAATCCTAATTGTTCTAATCCGGAAATAGTATTCGGATTTAATTCTATCATTTCTCCATTTGTCAAGAATTGCGAACTGAAGAAACCACCCAAAATGGCACCTAAAACAAAAACTAGATTCCATTTTTTATTTTTCCAATCTAATTTGAAGAAGTCTGAAAATTTATCCCCACCAGCCATACTACACATCGTTCTCAAATTGGCGGACATTCCGAAATTTCCTCCGAAATATAAAAGTAGGAACATGACCAAAGTTAATGCCGGTCCGGCGATATACCATGCCCAAGGTTGTAATAATATTTCCATTTTTTAGCTTTTAGAGCGTGTTCCGTATTCATTTTTAGGTATCAAAGAATTAAATTTGAACACGCCCTCCATGATTAATAAAACAAAGGTATCATTAATCATTATAGAGGAGGGTAACTAAAGTTACCAAACATTAGACCTTGGGTAGGAATTCGAGGATTTTCACTTGGTTTCGGTTGGCTTCAATCTTATGGTCCAATACTAATTTTCTTATTAATCTAGAAACTACGACCCTAGAAGTATTCAGATCATTTGCAATTTGATAATGGGTGATTTCCAGTTCGGGACTATGGGTCACCATAGCCTTGTCTCTTAAATATTTGTATAATCTCTCTTCTAAATTGTGGAATGCCAAGGCATCAATGGCACTGAGCATTTCTTTCATTCTGGAATCATAACTTTGGAAAACGAAAGCCCTCCATGTTCGATACTTAATAATCCACTCTTCCATTTTTATTATAGGAATCATGATCAATTCAGTGTCTTTTTCTGTCAAGGCTCTTATATTACTTTTTTTTCCCTCCATACAACAAGTCATTGTCATAGAACAAGAGTCGCCTATTTCCAAATAATAAAGTAATATTTCATTTTCTTTATCATCTTCTCCCATTATCCTAACCGCCCCCTCCAGAATCAATGGGATATGGGTCAATTTGTCACCGATGTCTATCATGGGGACATCTTTGTTGATTTTTCGAAATTGTCCTACTGTACTGATTTCATCGAGGAGTTCTTTCTCAAAAACGTATTCATATCTCTCTAATAATTTTTCTTGCATCAGCTGGTTTATTTAAACATGTTCTTAATCAAAGGAGGAACAATTATGGCAGATATAAAGTTAGAAACAAAAAAGATTACTTTTATAAAAACTATATTTTTAGCAAGATGGCTGTCTATGGATTTTGTTTTTTCCTAGATGTAATTCTTCTAAATTCTTGTTCTTTCCTAAGTTTTGTTTCGTATTTTTACAGTAGTTTAAAATTATATTTACCTTTAAAAGCTTTCTGCCATATCAAGAAGATTGGCAGATGTATTTGTTCTTGTAATAATTTTAATAATCATTTTGATAAGGAATATGGAATTAAACATGAAGCAGCCTCAGGTAAAAAATTTCATCAATGGTTCATTTTCCAGGAATGGACAGAAGTCTATGGATGTGGTAAGCCCACTTACTGGTGAAGTCATCTCCTCCTTGCCTATGAGTGGGATGAAAGAATTAGATGAAGCTGTACAATCTGCCAAAACGGCATTCCCCCTTTGGTCTTCCAAGACATTGAAAGAAAGGATTCAGATATTTTTCCGTTACCGGCAGTTATTGGAAGAAAATATGGATGAATTATCCAAACTCATCCAATTGGAAAATGGAAAAACATATTCAGAATCGAGAGCGGAAGTAGAAAAAAGCATGGAATTATGCGAATTTGCAGTTTCTATGCCTCAAATCGTTACGAATGAAGTCCAAGAAGTCAGCAGAGGTGTGGAATGTAGAATTGAGCGGAAACCAATAGGTGTGGTTGCTTGTATTACTCCATTTAATTTCCCTAATATGGTTCCGCATTGGACAGTTCCCAATGCCATAGTATTAGGGAATACCGTTATAGTAAAACCGTCTGAATTGGTTCCTTTGAGTGTGATGCGGATGGCAGAATTATTAAAGGAAGCGGGTTTGCCGGATGGTGTTTTCAATGTAGTGAATGGCGGACAGGAAATCGTAGAAGCAATATGTGACCACGAGGGAATCGAAGCTGTTTCATTTGTTGGATCTACACGTGTTGCCAAGATTGTATATAAGAGAGCGTCCGGTAATCTGAAACGTTGCGTAGCCTTGGGTGGTGCAAAGAATCATTTGTTGGTTTTGCCGGATGCCCATGTCCGGATGACAGCAAATGATGTAGTCGCTTCTATGTCCGGTTGTGCAGGACAACGCTGTATGGCTGCTGCCGTAATGGTGGGCGTCGATAAGGTGCAACATATTATTGACCAAATGATAGTCGAATGTCAGAATATTGTTCCCGGAGAAAATTTAGGCTCCGTTATTAGCAAAGAGGCCAAGGAAAGAATTGAAGGATATATCACGGAAGCGGAAGAACAAGGTGCCAAAATCTTAGTGGATGGAAGGGGGGTGGTAGTAGATGGAAAAGAGGGAGGATATTTTGTCGGTCCGACAATAATAGATTATGTAACACCGGAAATGCGGGTTGCAACAGAAGAAATTTTCGGACCCGTCATTTCTATTATTAGGGCTAAGAATTTGGATGAGGCGATTCAGATTGAAAATAATTCTAATTATGGAAATGCGGCAGCGGTATTCACTCAAAATGGTGGCTTGGCAAAACGGGTTATGGAAAAAGCATCTGCCGGAATGATAGGTGTGAATATTGGAGTGCCTGTACCTAGAGAACCCTTTTCTTTTGGAGGGTGGAATGAATCCAAATTCGGAGTTGGGGACATTACGGGGAGGAGTTCCATTGAGTTTTGGACTCAGAATAAAAAAACCACTACAAAATGGAATCCTGAAGACAAGACAAATTGGATGAGTTAAAATTTAGTCCATATTTTGATGGTCGATAGTCCACAATTTTAATTTTTTGCATTATCAGGCATATGTTCCAATTTATGTTGCGGATTTATCCGCAACATAAATTATCTAAATATCTCTAAATCTAAGTATCTAACCATCTATTAAAAAATGGAAGTAATAAAAGACAATAAAAAAGGTATAATAAAAGATTGCCTGGACTACACTTTATTTTCTTGGAGTAAGCAAGCGGGATTAAATCCAATAAATGCCCACAAAGGAAAAGGAGTTTATTTTTATGATAGGGACGGAAAAAAATACATTGATTTTTCTTCCCAATTGATGAATGTGAATATAGGACATGGCGACCAAAGAATTACAGAAGCCGTAGCCAAACAGATGCAGGAAATAAGTTTTGTTTATCCGGGGATGGTGACAAAAGCCAGAGCCGAACTCGGTAAAATGATTGCTGAAATCACTCCGGGGAACCTTACTAAAACTTTCTTCACTTTAGGCGGTTCTGAAGCGATTGAAAATGCGATTAAAATTGCTAGAATATATACTGGTCGGGCTAAAATAATTACCCAATACCGGTCTTATCATGGAGGGACTATGGGGTCCATGTCAGCAAGTGGGGATCCAAGAAGACACCCTGTGGATGAGCAACAAGCACCGAATTTCATTCACGTGGAAAATCCATATTTCTATCGTTGTCCCTGGGGAACAGATTCCGAAGAAAAATGTGCTGAAATGGCATTAAGGAATATTGAACAAATTATAAAATATGAAGGAACAGGAAGTGTTGCCGCCATTTTAATGGAAGGCGAATCCGGTTCTTCGGGCTGTATTAAATATCCTCCGGGTTATTGGCAAGGCTTGAGGGACATTGCAGACCGATACGGCATTTTATTAATATGTGATGAAGTGATGAGTGGGTTCGGAAGAACTGGAAAGTGGTTCGGAATAGATAACCACAACGTTACACCGGACATCATGTGTATTGCCAAAGGTTTGACTTCCGGTTATTTGCCTTTGGGTGGAGCAGTGGTCACGGATGAAATAGCTGCATATTTTGATGAGAATTATATGGCAATAGGATTGACTTATTCAGCCCATGCTGTTTCCTGTGCTGCCGGAGTGGCGAATCTCAAAATCATGCAAGAAGAAAACATGGTGGAGAATGCAGCCAAAATGGGTAAATATGTAGAAGAAAAAGTAGAGGAATTAAAATTAAAACACCCATCAATCGGTGATTTTAGAAACACGGGTTTATTGGGTTGTATAGAATTGGTGAAAAATAGGGAAACAAAAGAACCCACCGTTCCTTGGAATGCCAAAGGAGATGAAGCGATTCCTACGGAAAGAATGATTGCCAAAGTACGGGAATTAGGAATGTTCACTTTCGTGAAATGGAATTTTATTTTCATTGCACCTCCCTTGAATATTACAAAATCCGAAATCGATGAGGGAATGGAAATTATTTCCCAAGTCATAGAAATTGCTGATGAGTATTGTGACTAACTAAAAACATGCTCTTGGATAGCGCCAAACCGCCATAAGTTTTAGATACTTTTAGACGGGAGTAGTCAAAATATAACCTACTCATTTTGACTTGCTAATTTATCCTTGCCCTGCGTTAAAAAGTCTTGTGATAGCTAAGGCTATCCCTACGTTTTTTGCCTTGATTAACAATAAACTCCCTATGTCAATTCTGGTAGTTTATTTATTGCCTAATTACAATGATTCAGAAGATTTCTCTTTTGAAATCTTCTGAATCATTGTAATTATATACAAGGACAGCAATGTTTGATGGAGGGTGCTTTGGAACATCGGAAATAGAAATGAAAGAGAATAAAATCTAATTTACTAGCTGTAACAAATGAGACATTTGAATCGTCTTAAAATAAAAAGAGAATATGAAAGATTTAAAATCAAGTGTTTTACTACTGATGATTTTTTGCTTTTTAGGCATTTGTCTTAAAGCACAAATGCCAAATTCCATATCAAAAACCAATAAGGTATATGGATTGTCGAAATTTTGGCAAGAGGTTAATTATAATTTTGTTTATCTAAATAAAATTGATAGAAATAAATGGGAGAGTGACTATAAAAAATTGATAGAAGAAGTCCAAGAAACGGAAAATGACTATCAGTATTATAGGCTATTACAAAGGTTTTGTGCTTCTTTGAAAGACGGACATACAAATGTGAACTTCCCAGATACTATTCAAAAGAATCTTTATAATACCTATTTTGGTGAATACAGGTTGTTTTTGACAAATATTGAAAACAAGGCAATTGTTACAAGGACGAACCTTAGTAAAAAGGATGAAATACCCATAGGTACTGAAATTATAAAGGTAAATGGAATGAATACAAAAGACTATTTGGAACAAGAAGTCATACCATATATTTCTTCATCGACAAACTATATTCTTATGGACTGGGCTGTTTCAAGAATGCTCCAAGCTCCTAAAGGAACAAGCTTTGATATAACCTTCAAATTGCCTAATGGGAAAATTAAGGAATTAAAATTAACCCATACCGAAACTATGGAAAAAGAAGTTTATCCTGAGTTTGAAAATTGGCAATTGTTTGAATTCAAATGGGTAGATAAGGATATTGCATATATTTCGCTGAACTCTTTCGGAGATCCTAAAATAGATACTTTATTTATTGAAAAACTTCCTGAATTATATAAGGCAAAAAAACTAATAATAGACCTTCGTAAAAACGGTGGGGGAAGTACTAGTATTGGTCGTGATATATTGCAATACCTCACAAAAGACACTCTTTTGTATGGCTCAAAAAATCAAAGTAGATTACATATTCCTTCATTCAAAGCTTGGGGGATGTGGACAACAGAAAAAGATACAATAGGGAATCAATGGGCTACCCAAGAATTTTTATCCTATCATGATAATTTCTTCCATGACTTTCCGTATGAAGCAGATACGATTAAATTAAAGGCGAAACGATTAATCGTACCAACTGCAATTCTTATTGGACACAATACTGCTTCTGCTGCTGAAGATTTTCTGATATATACGGAAAATCAAAAACATATGATAAAAATAGGTAAACGAACATTTGGAAGCACAGGACAACCGATGCTCTTTGAATTACCCGGAGGTGGTTCAGCAAGGGTATGTACTAAAAAAGATACTTATCCGAATGGAAAAGAATTTGTAGGATATGGGGTTCTGCCAGATATTGAAGTCAATAAGTCTTTTGAAGATTATCTAAAAAACAGAGACCCAGTCTTACAAAAAGCAATTAAATATTTGAAGAAAAAATAAAAGGCAATAAGGAATGGTGAACTAATAAACGTTTAGGTATCCGGACATTTATTAGTTCACCATTCCTAAGTATTTACAGTATTCTAATTTTACTCTAAATACAACAATCCTCACCTGGCAAACTCCAATTGACGATATTCTTTAAACGTTATCATTCTTCCCGATTCTTCATCCCACAATTTATTGAACATTAATTTGAGACTTTTTTTGAAAGTTAGTATTGTAACGAATTCTTGCAGTACCGGATTTTCTGAGGCACATTTTTTTAAATTATAATTCGGAATACCGGCACTTAAATGATGGATATGGTGATAACCAATATTTCCAGTCAACCATTGGAATAATCTGGGCAATTTATAGAATGTCGCTCCTTGGATAGCAGCCAAAAGATAATCCCAGTTTCCTTGCCATCGCATATATGTTTCTTCGTGTTGGTGTTGTACATAAAAGAACCAGAATGCAATAACCATAAAACTGCAAAGGATAGGTAATTGTACCAATAAGAAATTAGCAAAACCTAAATAATATCCAAGTCCGAAATAAACTAATGCCATAGCGATATTATTAATGACTTGGGAAATTTTATCCCGGTTTATTTTCTTCATTGAAAGACCTTTTAAGTCCTTGAATTTTATTGTAGGAAACCTATTGGAAATAGAAAAATAAAAAACAGGTACGAATCCAAAAAGAATAAACGGATTCCTAAATAAACGATATTTGAATTTTCCCCATTTAGAACGCTCCCTATATTCTTTTACCGTAAGAAAATCAATATCGCCAATATCACGGTGTTCTAATTGTCCGGTATGGCTGTGGTGATAATTGTGGACTGTAGCCCAATATTTAAATGGAATGGTACTGATGAAACTGCAAATTGTACCAATAAGATTATTCCATTTTCTGGATTTGAAAAAAGATTGGTGTCCACAATCATGTTGGATAATAAAAATCCTAACCAAGAAAAAAGCATTGACCAATCCGAGCAAGAAAGTGATAATATAGGAATATGACATACTGTAATACATCAGAATCCAAATTGCAATAAATGGCAAAAATGTATTCGCAATCTGGATAATTGCTTTAGTCGTACTTGGCTTTTGGTAACTTCGGATTATTTTACCCCAATTCTTTAATGTTTCTTTGATTTCTGTTTCTCGATTATTCATCATTGGTTTAAAATTTTAAAACGTTCATTAGACATTATCAAGTAGATGACTAGATATTTAGATATAGAGACTTTTAGATAAAATATTGCTTACCATAAT
>JAHDHJ010000123.1 GCA_020631375.1 Saprospiraceae bacterium
GGATGGGATGAAAATAACAAGCCTAAGAATGTAAGTTTATTATTTCACCATTCCTCAGAATAAAGTATCACACATTTATATAAAAATTAAAACAATGAAACACCCTTGGCATGCAGTAACAGCAGGAGATAATGCTCCTGAAATCGTAAACGCAATCATAGAAATACCCAAAAATAACAGGGCAAAATACGAATTGGACAAAGAATCTGGTTTACTCAAATTAGACCGAGTGCTTTACTCCTCTGTCTATTATCCTGCAAATTATGGTTTCATTCCCCAATCTTATTGCGACGATAAGGATCCGCTAGACATCATAGTCCTTTCCCAAATAGAAATTGTTCCAATGTGCTTAGTCGAGGCAAAAGTTATCGGAGTCATGCAAATGATAGATGGCGGAGAAATGGACGATAAGATAATCGCAGTCGCCCTGAATGACATGAGCGTAAACCACATCAATGACATTACTGAATTACCGGCTCACTTCTTTAAAGAATTAAGAAGATTCTTCGAGGATTATAAAATTTTGGAAAAGAAAGAAGTCATTATAGAACAATTCCAAGAAAAGGCAAAAGCCTTGGAAATTGTTAGCCAAAGTCTAGTCGATTACAAGGAGTATATGAATGATAAAAGCATATAAGTCATAGAGGTATTTTATTTTTAATAAAATATGCTTATATTTGCGTCACAATTGGGAAATCTTAGAAAGAGGGAACAGAATATGTTCCCTCTTTCTTTTTATCAAAAAGATAGGACAAGATGAAAGAATTGAGGATAGAACAATTCGTAAGGGAAAAATTTGAAGAGCCGGGTTATGAGGATTATTACTTATTGGAAGTAAAACATAATACTGCCAATAATAAAGTAGAAGTATTCTTAGACTCTGATTCAGGACTTTCCCTTGGAGCGACTTCCAAAATCAATCGATATTTACAAGAAAGGATTGATGAGGAAGGTTTCTTGGGTGAAAAATACATTTTGGATGTTTCCTCTCCAGGTATAGGAAAGCCATTGAAATTGCCAAGGCAATTTACAAAGAACATTGGCAGGACTCTGGAAGTCACGACAGTAACCGAAGGCAAGAACCTTAGAGAAAAAGGAATCCTAATTAATGTAAGTGACAAAGGGATAAGCATCCAATACGACACTAAAGAAAAACAAGGAAAGAAGAAGATTGTAAAGACAATCGTTAAAGAAATAGCTTTTGACGCAATAGAAAAAGCTGTTGTGAAAGTATCATTTAAAAAATAAAATAGAATGATGTTATGAATTTGGTAGATACTTTTTCGGAATTTAAGGCGGGAAAGAATATTGACCGACCTACAATGGTTCGGGTATTGGAAGACGTATTCCGTACTCTAATCAAGAAGAAATACGGATCGGATGATAATTTTGATGTGATTGTCAACACCACCAAAGGTGACTTGGAATTGTGGAGGGTTAGAGAAATCGTACCTGATGGTGAAGTAGCTGACGAACGCAGCCAAGTTTCCATATCAGAAGCAAGGATTTCTGATGAGGACTATGAAGTCGGTGAGGAATTTTACCAACAATTGGGATTAGCTGATTTTGGCAGAAGATCCATTATGGCGGCTCGTCAGACTTTGATTTCCAGAATTATGGAATTGGAGAAAGAGCAAGTCCGTAAGTTATATATGGAAAGAGTCGGGGATATCGTACTGGCAGAAGTCCATCAAGTATTGAAAAGAGAAATACTGATTGTGGATGATGCCAATGGAAATGAATTGGTCATGCCTAGGAGAGAAATGATAAAAGGTGATTTTGTCCGTAAGGGAGATATGATAAAAGCAGTGATCAAAGGGGTGGAAATGGTCAATAACAACCCTACCGTAGTTGTTTCGAGAACAAGTGGTCTGTTTTTGGAAAAATTACTGGAGCAAGAAGTTCCTGAAATTGAAGATGGGCTAATTACGGTTCAAAGAATTGTTAGGATTCCAGGAGAACGAGCAAAAGTCGCCGTAGAATCTTATGATGACAGAATCGATCCTGTTGGAGCATGTGTGGGAATGAAGGGATCAAGAATACATGGCATTGTTAGGGAATTGAAGAATGAGAATATTGACATCATCAATTGGACTACGAATATTTCCTTATTCATCCAACGTTCTCTAACTCCCGCCAAAGTAACGAGCATAGAATTGGACGAAGTCACCAAAAGGGCATCCGTTTTCCTAAAACCGGATCAAGTATCATTGGCAATAGGAAAAAAAGGTACGAATATCAAATTAGCTAGTGAAATAACAGGCTACGAGATAGATGTCTATAGGGATACTGAAGAATACGAAGTAGATGTAAACTTGGATGAATTCACTGATGAAATCGAAGGTTGGGTAATCGATGCCTTGAAAAACATCGGCTGCGATACCGCGAAAAGTGTATTGGAATTAAGTAAAGAAGAATTATTGAGGCGTACAGATTTGGAAGAGGAAACAATCGACGAGGTAACGAAGATTCTAGAAGACGAATTTAATAATTAATTCATTCGCGAATTCAGTAATTTGATACGATTTAAACAGCAAAATGCTGTTTAAATCGTACAATATATGTGATAATTAGGGTTTTTTAGCCCTAATTACATAATTTCTAGCTTAGAAATGAATTGTTTTTAAGCCAATTTGGTTGGTTTAATTAACTTTGTAATAGATTTTTGGAATAACCCAATTGAGGGGTAAAAGAGTATATGGCTAAAAGATTAGTTAAAATAGCAAAAGAATTGAACGTGGGTACATCTACAATTGTGGATTACCTTAAAAAGAATGGGTTTGATATTGAGAACAAACCCACAGCGAAAGTATCTACAGAGATGGAAAACTCTCTGATGGAAGAATTTCGCTCGTCTATGAGTATCAAGGAGAAAGCAGATCAACTTAACATCAGATTCAACAACCCTGTTAAGAAAGACCAACCATTTTCATTGGACCTATCCAATTCGTCCAAACCTAAACCAATTACCGGTTCAACTCCACCACCATTGACATTCAATACTCCTCCGGTATCTGAACCAAAGGAAGAGAAAAAGGAAAAAACTCCCGAATTGCCTGTCAATGAAGTAAAAGAAAAACCTATAGAAGCGAAAGAGGGGGTTGTGGAAACAAAAGAAAATGTTGAAACGCCTAAAAAGGATCTTCCGCCAATAAAGGAAGAAGAACCCAAAATAGAAGAAAAGAAAGGAGGGCTGAAAGTCTTAGGAAAAATAAACTTGGACAATGTAAACAAGAAAAAACCTAAGAAGAAAAAAGAAGCGAAACAAGAACCCAAAAAGGAGGTCGCAACACCACCAAAGGAAGAGAAGAAAGAAGAGGTCAAAAAGGAAGAACCCGTAGTTGAAGTAAAGAAAGAAGAGAAATCTCCAGAACCTATAGCAGAAACTCCGACAGAAGAAGTAATAGACCCTCAATTCAGGGCTAAAACCCCACAACTAGAAGGCTTAAAGATTAAAGGGAAGATCAATTTATCAAAATTTGATTCCAAACCTAAGCCCAAAGCTAATAAGAAGAAAGGGAATACTCCAAATAAACAAACACCTGAAGATAAGAAGAAAGCCGGTACGCCGGGAACAGGTGACTCCAAAAAGAGAAGGAAAAGAACCCGAGTCGCCAAGAAGCCAATCGAAGGGAATAAAAGAACAGATGGTGCTCCGGTAAGAAAAAGATCAACTGGAAATGCCAAATCTTCTGGAAAAGGAAGAAAAAGGGATGATGTAAAAGAAATTTCCAAAAAGGAAATCGAAGACAGAATCAAGGCAACACAAGCCCGTCTGCAAGGTGGAGGAAAGAACACAAGGCAGAAAGTAAGGCGTGAATCAAGAGCCAAAAAACGAGAAGATAGAGAGCAAAAAGAACTAGAAAACAGAGACGAAAGAATCCACTTGACAGAATTCGTTTCCGTATCGGAGCTAGCGAATTTGATGGATGTGAATCCAACGGAAGTGATCATGACTTGTATGAATCTCGGCTATTTTGTTACCTTGAACCAAAGATTGGACGCAGAAGTAATAGAAATCGTAGCAGGAGAATTCGAACATGAGGTCGTATTCATAGATGCGGAAGAAGCACTCGAGGAAGAGGAAGAAGTCATAGATGACCCTGCTGATTTGGTAGCACGGGCGCCCATTGTTACCGTAATGGGACACGTCGATCACGGTAAGACATCCTTACTGGATTATATCAGAAAGGCAAATGTAGCTGATGATGAGGCTGGAGGTATCACCCAACACATCGGAGCTTATGAAGTCTGGGTAGGAGAAGGCGATGCAAGGAAAAAGGTGACTTTCCTAGATACTCCCGGTCACGAAGCCTTTACGGCAATGCGGGCAAGGGGTGCGAAAGTAACCGATGTAGCCATCATTATCATTTCCGCCGACGATAAGATTATGCCACAAACCAAAGAAGCAATCAGTCATGCCCAAGCAGCAGAAGTGCCGATTGTTTTCGCTATTAATAAGATAGATAAACCGGGAGCAGACCCTGAACGTATAAAAGGTGAATTGGCAGGAATGAACCTGCAGGTGGAAGATTGGGGTGGTAAATACCAATCCCAAGACATTTCCGCCAAACATGGTACGAATGTAGATGAGCTATTGGAAAAGATTTTGCTAGAGTCAGAATTATTGGAACTTACAGCAAATCCAAAACGTATGGCATCCGGGGTGATCCTAGAAGCTGCCTTGGACAAAGGTAAAGGCTATGTCACCAAAGCCTTGGTACAGACAGGTACATTGAGAATAGGGGATCCTTTCGTTTCCGGAGAACATTCCGGAAAGGTGAAAGCGATGTTCAATGAGAAAGGAAAACGGGTAAAGGAAGCCGGACCATCCACTCCTGTATTGGTCTTAGGCTTGGGCGGTGCACCACAAGCAGGTGAAAAATTCAAACAAACAGAAACAGAACAAGAGGCTCGTACCATTGCTCAAAAAAGAACAATCCTAGCAAGAGAGCAAGAAATCCGTTCTACCAAACGGGTAAGTTTGGAAGTTATCGGACGTCGTTTGGCATTGGGATCATTTAAGGAATTGAACCTGATTGTAAAAGGTGACACGGATGGTTCCATAGAAGCATTGGCTGATTCCTTATTGAAACAATCCCATGAAACGGTACAGATCAACGTTATTCATAAAGCTGTCGGACAAATCATCGAATCGGATGTCATGTTGGCATCAGCGTCGGATGCAATAATCGTAGGTTTCCAAGTAAGACCGTCCGGAGGTGCTAGAAAATTAGCAGAAAGGGAAGGTGTCGAAATCAAGACCTATTCTGTAATCTATCAGGCCATCGATGAAATCCGTTCTGCAATAGAGGGCATGTTAGAACCGACTAAGGAAGAAAAAGTAGTCAGTGAAGTGGAAATTCGTGAAGTATATAAGATAGGTAAGGTTGGTTCTGTCGCAGGTTGTTTTGTTACTGAAGGAAAAATACAGCGTAATTCTAAAATCAGGTTAATTCGTGACGGTATAGTAATCTATCCTCAGAAAGAAGGACAAATGGGTGAATTAGGTTCACTGAAACGATATAAGGATGACGTTAAGGAAATAGCCAAGAACATGGAATGTGGTTTGACCATTAAAAATTACAATGACATCAAACCCGGTGACATTATCGAAGCTTATGAAATTATCGAAATAAAACAGACTTTGGATAAACGTTAATTCCAATTTCTACGCATAAATAAAAAAGCCTTTTTCCTACGGAAAAAGGCTTTTTTATTTTACTTCTTTAAGGATTAATTCCCTTCCATTGAACAAGGTACGCTCCCCTATTTTTATTTTTTTTAATCGCTGAATAATCGGAGCATTTTCCGACACGGCAAAATAAACATCTTCATCCATTTTTATTTTGCCTGCACTAATCGAAATAAAAAAAGAACCCATTGAGGTAATAACTAAACTTCCTTTTTTTATTTCATAATTTATTACATCAACCTTAATTTGGGAAAGAATATTTTTCAATTCGATAGCTTCCGATAATTTACGAGCATGCTTGTCCCTTTCCAACTGCATCATTGCACGGCCAGTTTCATATTTATCACCCGCACTACTTTTGGTTTCATTATTCGCAGCATCTTGTGCATCCTGCATTGCAGTTTCTGATAATTTAATCTTACCCTCAACATAAGACAAACAGAATTGGAATAAATTATTTTTCAGCTCAATAATTTCTTTCATTTAATTTTTATTTACTTCCGACATTCTATCCGGGTAATCCGTAATAATTCCATCCACTCCCAATTCAATTAAATAATTCATATCCTCAATTTCATTTACAGTCCAAGGAATTATTTTCATCCCTATTTTTTTACAGATAGAAATGCTTTCATTATTTAGCAAACGAAAATACGGACTATAAATATTCGGAGTAAATCCCAATTCTTTTATATTCATTTCCACATCCTTAGACTCCTCTATTAATAAAGCTAAAGTAAATTCTGGGTATTCTTGATGCATAATACGCAAAATATCCAAGTCAAAAGATTGAATGCAAAATCTATTTTTATTAACTCCGGAATATTTTATTTCATTCATTAATAAATCAACAAACTCTTTAGGCTCAGGAATAAAAACATTATACCAATCCTTATAACTTTTGACTTCGATATTATATTTTACTAATTGCTTGTTATTTGCTCTAATATATTTTTCACAAGAAGAAAACAATTCAGTTAATGTGGGTTTATATGTTTTTATTTTTTCTTGCTGAGGAAAACTAGGATTACCTTTAGAACCGCAATCGAAATCTCTGATTTCGATTGCGGTTAATTCCATTAATTTAAAATCCTTTTCGTTTCCCTCATTTAATTCAACATTAGCATTTATAGGCGAACAAATAGCACTTGAAATCCACGGCTCATGACTTACGATTATTTTCTTATCCTTAGAAACACACACGTCCATTTCTAAGGTATTCACATTTAAATCAATAGCCTTTATAAACGCAGGAATAGTATTTTCAGGCAACAAGCCCCTACAGCCACGATGCCCTTGCCAATCAATTTGTCTTACTTTATTGCTATTACCTTGATTCATACAAGAAGAAATTAAAATAAAAATAGATACACCCGATTCATAAATTCAAAAATAGCTAAAACTATTTAAACAATTGATGAAAATTAAATTGTTTAAATAGCTTTAGCATATTATTTTTTTATAAAAAAATAATCACTCATAATTCATCAAATTTATACAATTCATATTTTTCTATTAATGCAATTAATTTATAGGCATATTTTTTATCTGTTGCGTATCCTGATTTTTTTAATTCATGAGCCCATGATTTATAATCTTTTTCAGAAAAAGAAAAAATATTTTCATATCTACTCTTTTTCAAAAATAAACTATGCGCACGATAAGATTCTTTTGTAGAATTATAAATCCTAAAAAAATCCTTATGCGAATCATCATTAAAATTAGAGCAATGTCCTTTTTTACATTTCCTGGAAAAACATTTAATCCCAAAATGATTATTATTTCTTGTTGCTAATTTTGATTTCCCGCCATTTGTTTCCAATAAACCTTGAGCCAAGGTAATAGATGCCGGGATTTTATATTTATGCATTTCTTCGACGGCAAATTCGTAATGATTATTAATATAACTTTTATATCTTTTTTCTTGGGATGATTCATTTCCAAATGAAACCAATTTGACTTTTCCACTTTCCCTAATAATTCCGGAAACTGGTTTTTTAATTGATCCCGTTGTGTCGATTCCATTTTTTTCGGATGGCTCATAAATTGGAATTTTTAAATTATTATTTTTCAATTGAATTACGAAATAAATATCTTTGGTGTAAATAATTATTCCTGTAAAAAAAATAATTAAATATTTATACCCATTTTTTTTCCAATGCATATTTAAATTATGCTTGAAAACAATTAGAAAATGTTTTATTTGAATTAATTTTTTTTTCATTTTTTTCTATTTACTTCGCCTATATATAAAACAATACGTTTCTAAATTTAGTTCCTAAATTAAAACATTTTGTATAAAACATGCACATTTAATTAAATCGCTGAAAATCAGTGATTTAATTAAAGCTGTTTCGCTCGTTTACGAGCAAAACAGCTTTAAAATGCTAATAACCAAACACTTACAAATTGTTTCTTTTTTTGAAAGATTCAAAAGACCGAAAAATCCCTCTTTTACCGTACTTTTGTAGCTGAATCATTGCTTTCCCTTGCTGCTTCGCAGCAAGGGAAAGTAATGCAAAACCATATTTTATGAAAGCCTATTTAGACTTATTGCAACACATCCTTAACAACGGAGCAAAAAAAGGAGACCGAACAGGAACAGGAACACAAAGTGTTTTTGGTTATCAGATGCGTTTCGACCTCAATCAGGGTTTCCCTATGGTTACAACCAAAAAATTACATTTGAAATCCATCATACATGAATTGCTCTGGTTCCTAGATGGAGACACGAACGTGAAGTATCTCCAAGACAACGGAGTTCGGATCTGGAATGAATGGGCGGATGAAAATGGCGAATTGGGTCCGGTATATGGTAAGCAATGGAGAAGCTGGGAAGGAGCAGACGGGAAAGTAGTAGATCAAATCAGTGAAGCAATAGACCTCATCAAAAACAACCCCAACTCCAGAAGAATCATCGTCAGTGCCTGGAATGTAGGAGATTTGCCAAAAATGGCATTATCACCCTGTCATTGCCTCTTTCAATTTTACGTCGCAGACGGAAAACTCTCTTGCCAGCTCTACCAAAGAAGTGCCGATGTTTTCCTTGGTGTTCCTTTCAACATTGCTTCATATGCCCTCCTCACCATGATGATGGCAAAAGTTTGCAATCTCGAATACGGCGATTTCGTCCATACTTTCGGAGACACCCATTTATATTTAAACCATCTGGAACAAGCCCGTCTGCAATTAAGCCGTGAGCCCCGCCCCTTACCCAAAATGAAAATAAATAGTGAAATCAAATCCATCTTCGATTTTAAATTCGAGGACTTCGAACTAACAGACTATAATCCCCACCCCCATATTAAGGCTAAGGTTTCTATTTAATAATGTGCTAATGTGCTAAAAAATGAATTATTAATTTTGAATAAATAGTTTTATGGCAAAGATTACTCGTTTTGAAGAATTGGATTGTTGGAAAGAAGCCAGAATTCTAACAGTAATGGTTTACAAAGCATGTGAGGCAGAAAAGCTAGCTAAAAATTTTGGATTAAAGGATCAAATACAAAGGGCAAGTGTTTCCGTAATGAATAATATAGCAGAAGGTTTCACCAGATTTAGCTCAAAAGAATTCAGACGTTTTTTAGATATATCACAAAGTTCTTGTGCAGAAGTTTTAAATATGCTCTATCTTTTGGAAGATTTAGAATACCTAGATTATGATGAATTAATAAGAATTAGGAAACAAGGAGAAAAAACCAGAAGCTTGATTTTAGGAATGATTAAATATTTAATTTCAAGAAAATAAAACTCGCCTTAAAACATTTGCACTTTCGCACTTTAACACTTTAACACTTTAGAAATTGAAGAAAATAAATCCTACCCGCACCGCAGCTTGGAAAAAATTAAAAGCACATTACAAAAAGATGAAAACTGTGCAGATGAAAGAATTATTCCAAGAAGATAAAAAAAGGTTTAAAAAATTCTCTTTGAAAAAAGATGATATGTTATTGGATTATTCCAAGAATATTATCAATGATGAAACAATGGAATTATTAATCGAATTGGCAGAAGAGTGTCATTTGAAAGAAGCGATTAATTCTATGTTTTCCGGAGAAAAAATAAATGAAACGGAAAACAGAGCCGTTTTACATGTTGCATTGACACATAAGGGAAAAGGAGGAATAAAGGTAGATGGAGAAGATGTAATCCCGTTTGTCAGGGAAGTGCAGGATAAAATGAAAGGCTTTTCCGAACTAGTTATTTCTGGAAAATGGAAAGGTTATACCAATAAAAAAATAACAGATATCGTAAATATCGGGATAGGTGGATCTGATTTAGGTCCGGTAATGGTAACTGAAGCATTAAAAAAATACAAGACCAGATTAAACGTCCATTTTATTTCAAATGTGGATGGTACACATATAGCCGAAACATTAAAGGATTTAAATCCGGAAACAACCTTATTTATTATTGCTTCAAAAACATTTACGACACAAGAAACCATGACCAATGCATTTTCTGCAAGGGATTGGTTTTTGGGGCATGCGAAGGAATCACATTTTGTAGCCAAGCATTTTGTAGCTGCATCTACCAATGCGGAAAAAGTAGAAGCATTCGGAATAGATGTAGGGAATATGTTTCCATTTAAGGAATGGGTTGGTGGTCGTTATTCCTTAACATCTGCGATTGGACTTTCTATTTGTTTATCTGTCGGCTATGATAAATTCGATGAATTATTAGAGGGCTATTATGAAATGGACAAGCATTTTAAAACAGCTAATTTTAATAAAAATTTTCCGGTAATTCTTGCGATGATTGGAATATGGTATAATAATTTTTTCGGTGCGGAATCAGAAGCGATTCTACCATACGATCAATATCTTCATCGGTTTGCTGCATATTTCCAACAAGGGAATATGGAAAGTAATGGAAAATCCGTTGATAGGAATGGAAAGAAAATTAATTACCAAACAGGTCCGATTATTTGGGGAGAACCCGGAACAAATGGACAGCACGCATTTTATCAATTAATTCATCAAGGAACAAAATTAATCCCTTGTGATTTTATTGCTCCCGCACAATCACATAACCCTGTCGGCGACCATCATGATAAATTAATAGCTAACTTTATTGCCCAGACAGAAGCATTGATGAATGGAAAAACCAAGGAACAAGCACGAGCGGAATTGGAGGCATCCGGAATGGAAGAAAAAGCATTGAATAAATTATTACCATTTAAAGTATTTGAGGGAAACCGTCCTACGAATACTATTTTAATAAAAAAAATCACACCAAAAGCATTGGGTAAACTCATTGCATTGTATGAACATAAAATATTCGTGCAAGGAGTAATTTGGAATGTTTTTTCTTTCGACCAATGGGGCGTAGAATTAGGAAAACAACTAGCCAAGGAAATTTTACCCAAATTAAGCGCCAAAGAAAAAAGCAAGGGTCATGATGCCTCCACAATTGCTTTAATAGAACAATATAAATCATGGAAATAGTTTATTATTAAATTTCATCTCCTATGAAAAATAAAATTAGAACGCTAGCTTTATTATCTTTTGCAATTCTAATCGGAATTTGCATTTTCAAATGCACAACTAAAAAAGCCGTAGAAAATGCACAGAAAGAAATCATTGGTAATTCCGAAGAAAATTACAAAGAATTTTGTGCTTCTTGTCATGGCGAAAAAATAGAGGCTTTCATTAATCGGGATGTTTGGGTTTATGGAGCAGACCGAGAATCTATGTTCAAGATCATTAAATTCGGAAAAGATGACATCGGCATGCCCGGATATGCGGAAGCTTTGAATGACAGTGAGGTTTATGAGGTTGTGGATTATATTCTTTCTGCCATAGAAAATAAAAAATCGAGAGAATTTTCTTCCGGAGAAAATGATGATATAACTTTTGTTTCAGAAGGGATGAAATTAAAATTGGAATTGATTTCTGAAGTAGCGGATTCTCCTTGGGGAATTACGCAATCCAAAAACGGAGTTTTATTTTTTACGGATAAGCAAGGGCTTTTATTTTCAAAAAAAGAAAAAGAATCGGCAATAAAAATCAATGGAGTTCCTGAAGTAAGGTTCAAAGGACAAGGTGGATTAATGGATGTGAAACTACATCCTGATTTTGAAAATAATAAAAGAATTTATCTGACTTACTCCAAGCCGCATCCTAGTAATAATAATTTAAGTACCACTGCTGTTTATTCCGGAATTTTAAATAATAATTCTATTCAAAACGGAAAAGATATTTTCATCGCCCAACCCTACGTGGACACATATAGGCATTATGGAAGTCGGATGATTTTTGATAATGACGGATATTTATTTCTTGCAATAGGAGAAAGGGGAAGACGGGATGATTATCCACAAAAATTAGATAATCATTTAGGGAAAATATTACGATTAAATGATGACGGAACAATCCCTGCCGACAATCCTTTCTACCATCAAGAAAATGCAAAAAAAGAAATATATTCTTACGGACACAGAAATCCCCAAGGGCTTTGTTATGATGCTGAAAACAATAAAATATACGACAACGAACATGGTCCAAGAGGAGGAGATGAAATTAATTTAATCCAAGCGGGAAAAAATTATGGTTGGCCGGTCATTACTTATGGGATTAATTATGTAGGAACTAAAATAACGGATTTGACACACAAGGAAGGAATGGAACAACCGGAACATTATTGGGTTCCATCTATTGCTGTTTGCGGAATGGATTTTGTTTCGAGTAACAAATATCCAAAATGGAAAGGCGATATACTTTCTGGTTCTTTAAAATTCGATTATATCAACAGAAATGATTTGAGTGCAAGTGGCGAATTTTTAAAAGAAGAAAAATTATTCCCAACTATCGGTAGGCTGAGAAGCATTAGCCAATGTTCAGATGGATATATTTATTTTGGCGTGGAAAACCCAGGGAAAATTTATAAGGTCGTTCCTGTGGAATAAAATTATATAATAAAAAAAAGCGTGACTTTTCAGTCAC